>SKXF01000439.1 GCA_007128555.1 Clostridia bacterium
GGAGGAGGGAAATGAAGATGACCCTGCAAAGGCGCATAATGCATTACACCTTCCTGTCTGGTCTTCTCACCGATACGGTAGACCTCAACGTGCTGAGCGAGCTGTCTGACGATAAGGGGATCGCGCGTCCCGTGGCAGAAAGAACGCCAGCATGGTTATCCTCTGGCACAGATGCCAACGTCCGCCTGAGGAAGGAATTTGCCCGCCTGTTCCTGCTACCCGGTGGAGTGAAGCCCTACGAGTCGATATACCGCGGCAAGCACTCGATGCTAATGCAGGAACCGTGGGTCGAAGTGCGCGAGTTCTACACCAGCCGGGGTTGGAAGCTGGACGACTCTCCTCTGCCAGAGGACCATGCAGCTGTGGAACTGTCGTTCATGGCCCACCTCCTCGCCGAAGATCGACTATCAGATGCAAACGCGTTCTTCTGCGACCACATAGGCCGGTGGATGCCCGATCTGTTCCGGGATATCTACACGAATCAATATGCCGACTTCTATCAGTCTGTTGCGGAATACGGTCTGGCCTTTCTCCAGGCCGAGGAAGAGCAAACGTGTTTGGATGAAGGAGGTCTATTAACTGATGGGTGAGTCCAACAGGTACCATCTCAGTAGAAGGGGCTTTCTTAAGCTCGCCCTGGGAACGGGTGTTGCGCTGGGAACAGGCATCTCAATGCCCACCTTTGCCAAGGCGGATCGCGAGGGAATCGTAGAAGACTCTGAGCAGATCGTCTCCACCTTCTGCAGCGTATGCAGTGGTGGATGCGGAATAAAGGCCTACGTTGACCGCGGACGGTTGGTTCACCTGGCCGGGAATCCTCATGACCTGGCGGCAGGGGACCCATTTAATCCGGAGGCGGGAGGTCGTCTCTGCGTGAAGGGACAGGCCGCCCTCAAGACCCTGTATGATCCCGATCGCGTGAAGTTCCCCATGAAGAGGACCAACCCTGTCAAGGGATTGGGAGAGGATCCCGGGTTTGTCAGAATCTCCTGGGAGGAAGCGATCGAGTTGGTCGCCGATGGGCTGAATCGAGTCATTGATGAATACGGACCGGAATCGTTGATGGTGCTGGCGAGGAGCAATCCCTATTCCGTGCGTCTCGGTAGAGCCATAGGAACGCCGAATTTCGTTGCCCATCAGTCGACCTGCTTTACCACGCAACAAGCAGCTTGGAATGCCATGGTGACTGGCGGGGCGAAGCCGTGGACCTACGATGTGCAGAATTGCCGGTACATTCTCTCCTTTGGATGGGATGGCCTTGGCAAAGGGAAGAACATGCAGGTGCGCAATACCACGCGGGCCCTGGAGGCCGGTGCTCGCCTGGTGGTGCTCGATCCGTACCAGTCTATCACCGCATCGAAGGCCCACGAGTGGATCCCGATCACACCGGGCACAGACCTGGCCTTTTGCCTGGCCATGATCCACGTCATTGTCAGCGAGGAGCTGTATGATCGGCAGTTCGTGAATCGCTACACCCAAGGTATCGAGGAAGTCACCGAGTTTGCCGCCGAGTACACACCCGGATGGGCGGCCGAGATCACCGGTGTTCCGGAGGAGACCATCACCCGCATTGCTCGGGAGTTTGCCAACACGGCGCCGGCACACATTCCCAGTCACAAGCGTGATGCCGCGGGTCCGAACTACGCAAACAGTTGGAAGCTGGCCCAGGCGCAGTTGATTCTGAATGCGCTGGTCGGGACCATTGACCGCCCGGGCGGTACGGTGTTGTCACGCAACCCGAGCATGCCCGGACTCGATGCGGTGTTTCCACCGCCCGACTATCCTGAACCGCGGAAAGAGCGGATTGATGCGTGGGAACGAGATAATCCATTATTCAGTAGAAGCATCATCGGCAATTTCGCAACCCTGGCCCACGGTATTCTCAACGAGGACCCGTATCCACTCAAGGCAGCCCTGGTGCGGGGATACAATACGCTCTCATTCCCCAACGCGGTGAGAATGACCGAAGCTCTTTCCAGCCTGGACTTCATGGTCTGCTGCGAGATCTATCCCTCAGAGATGGCACAGATCGCGGACGTCGTTCTTCCCGAGCCTCACTGGCTGGAGATCTCGGGATTCAGTGCTCGTGGATATCACAGCATGTACCCTCAAATTGCCCTGCGGCTGCCCACGGTCGATTCCCTGCATGATGCCAAGGGCTTCGGGTGGATCATCACGGAACTGGCGAAGGCCATGGGGTACGGCGAGTACTTCGAAGGCGTGTCGGGTGCCGAGTTCAACGATCGACAGCTGCGGGCCATCGGCACCTCATGGAAGGAACTGGTCGAGAGTCCGCACGGCATCTGGGAGGACCGTCAGTCCTTCGAGCCGCGCACAGAATTCAACACCCCGAGTGGGAAGATCGAGCTGTACTCCACCGTACTCAGAGATGCCGGTTATGACCCACTACCGCACTGGATGCCCAGGCGGGAGGAGCCGTCCGAGGAATACCCGTATCACTTCCTCATTGGGCGTCCGGCCACGCACAAGATGACGCAGACCCAGAACAACCCACTCCTGATGGAGGTCTACCCGGAGAACTACGCCACCATGAACACCGCACTCGGCAAAGAGCTGGGTATCCGTGACGGAGACGAGGTGTACGTGGAGTCGCGCGTTGGGAAGATCAAGATCAAAGCTCGGCTGATCGAGGGAATCCGCCCGGATTGTGTGCAAGTGATACACGGCTTCGGGCACTGGAGTCGAGACCTGACCCGCGCACACCAGGTGGGAGCGAACGATGGGGACCTCATTCCCGACATGACCTTTGAGGAAATGGCAGCACTCGGGGATCCCGGGATGGGGGCCTGCATGACGGACTTCGGTGTTAAGGTGTACAGAGCGTAGGTTCCGGCGACGAGAGGAGGGCCACTGATGGCTGTGATGAATGACCCCGTGATGTTAATCGACCAGTCTCTCTGTGTGGGTTGCGAGGCCTGCACGACGGTTTGCAAAACTGTCTACGATGTCTCTGAGGGCATCTTTCGGACGAAGATAGACCGCAAGGACACCGGCACCTTTCCGGCAGTGGACAGCAACTACAACAAGAGGGCATGTATGCACTGTAAAGAGTCGGCCTGTGTCATGGCCTGCCCGACCAATGCATGCCAGAAGACCTCCGACGGCTTCACCGTGATGGATGATCGCCTGTGCATAGGCTGCAACTACTGCGTGGCCAACTGCCCGTATGGTGCGATCAGCTATGATCGTTCCAAGAACGCGATTGAGAAGTGTACGCTTTGCCTTCCACGGATCCATGAAGGGTTGCCCCCCCTGTGTGCCGAGACCTGCACATCGCGGGTGATCCGGTTTGGAGAGCGCGCTGAAATGCTCAATCTCGCCGAAGAACGCGTGGCATCGTTGAAGGACCAGGGCTATGCCCAGGCCAGGGTGTACGGTGAGACAGAATTGGGGGGGTTGAAAGTGCTATCGGTGCTCAGCAACCAGCCCGATCGGTACGGGCTTCCCGCAGAGCCGCAGATCTCCCTGGGCCTGAGGTTGTGGCATAAGGTTCCCCTCACGCCAGCAGTTCTCATTGCCGGCGGATTCGTGCTGGGTGCGAACTTCCTCCACACGCGGTTTGTCCAGAAAAAGAGGAACGCGGGCCAATCTGAAGAGGAACATCTTGAGACGGGAGGAGATGCCTCGTGACGAACGCAAAGTTGGTGGTGACCCCACCGCCTCATCTCAGCCGCCGGGGAACAGTGGGTGGTGCCATGCGCGATGTGACCCTGGCACTCCTACCGGTGACCCTTGTCTCCGTCTACTTCTTCCGCGGATATGCACTGATGTTGGTCGCCGTCTGTATCGTGACCGCGGTACTGACGGAACTGGCATTTCGCAGCCTGATGAACAGGCCCGTGAGTCTGCATGACGGCAGTGCGATCCTCACGGGTCTGTTTGTGGCTTTGTTACTCCCACCAACGGCGGCTCCCTGGACGGCTGCCGTGGCCACATTTTTGGCGATCGGTGTCGCCAAGGAACTGATGGGCGGGCTGGGCTGGAACAGGCTCAACCCTGCCCTCTTCGGGCGCGTTGTGATCATCCTGTTGGCCCCAGCGCTTCCCTTTTTGAACCATAGCATCATGCCATGGGCCATTGATGCAGTGAGCTCAGCCACTCCTCTCGCTCTGCTGAGTCAGGGGGTGGCGATGCCGTCGAACTGGGAACTGTTCACAGCGTTTCCCGGAGGCGCCCTGGCTGAGACATCCCCGCTGGCCCTTCTCCTGGGGGGCGCCTACCTGCTTAATCGTAGGCACATCAACTGGCGCATTCCCGCGAGCATGATCGGTACGGTTTTCGTGCTCACTGCTATCCTTGGGCAGAACCCGATCCAGCATATCCTGACCGGTGGAATCATGTTAGGTGCATTTTTCATGGCCACCGACTGGGTTACCAGCCCGATCAACGACCGTGGGAAAATCGCCTTTGGTGTTGCCATTGGCGCGTTAACCGTGTTGTTCCGCGTTGGGCTTGCACCCACGGAAGGTGTCGCTTTTTCGATCCTGATCATGAATGCCTTCGTGCCACTTATCGAGAGGTTGACGAAGCGTCCTTCCTTCAGTGAACCCACGGCTACCTCGAAGGCCGCCGGGTAGAATCTGTAGCACATAGGTGGGGCAGTGCAGAAAGACAGAGTGAACACCGCATCTAATCTACTCCGCACTACTGCGGAAGGTGCACTGCACTGCCTGCCACCTCTGTCCAGGGGCAGATCCGGCGCAGGTGAATACTCCCATATACCTCCCTTGCTTGCTTAGGAGGTGTATTCAGGATGCTGCGAGGTGACTCCTTCTATTTCGGATCCCTAACCCCTCTGTATTTTTAGATTAGCATCGTCTGTACTCTCATCTCGCACCTACACTTTGTATGCCATGTGTCCGACCCCTTGCCTAATTGCAAATCTTACTGAAGCAATTCACAGCAAAACTCCTCCATCCCTCCCCACATTTCCTTATGAAAGAAGACATGGATTAGCAAAAATAAATATCCCTGTTTTGGTTGTCACAATCGCTTCAGAAAATCACCGCAGGAAGAATAGAGTTCGGTAATTGTCAACGGCCATCTGTGATGAGCGTACCATACAGACAGATTCTCCCCAACAGGCGATTCAATGCCTGCCAGGCACCCCTTTCAGTGCAGCAGTGGACGGAGCACGCGCTGCAAGCCCAGATGCCGGACTGACGACTCAGAAAAGGAGAGGAGCCTCGGTGCTAACGCGTGGGACACGGCTGACGAACAGCACTTCACCTGGACATTCACCGTGATCTTTGTTCAATAGGATTCCCATGTGGGTGTGCGGGAGAACCAGGAATGTGCCTACCTGGCACTGAAACCTGATCAGGGCTACACAGACCTAGTCCGTTATCTTCATGTTGAGGACGAATCAGGGGTCCCGTTCATGTCGCCGGCTTCAGCAAGAGGAAACTGGAGTTATCCAAAGATCTTCCGAAGACCGTCTTCAAAACGCTGATCATCATCTGCCGTCCGCTTTCGTGGTCCGCGAGTGCGCCCTCCCGTTCTTCGGTGTCTGGCCTTCATTTCCCGGATTTCCAGCATGGTGTCAATCGTCTCGGATCGGTATTGCCTACCAGAAGGGCTCAGGCAGTACGCCTCCTTACCCAGTACCATGGCTGCAAGGCCCCAGTCCTGGGTAACGACGACGTCACCTTGTCTGGATATGTTGAGAATTTTCAGGTCAGCCGCCTGGGGCGCATCCCCCACAGTGACGTGGCAGTCAGAGTTGATAAGGTGATTATGACTGGCCACGGTGATCACTGCAACTTGCTTCTCGCGAGCCACTGCATTACATATCGCGAGCACCGTTCGTGGACATGCATCCGCATCCACGATGATCCGCGCCGATATTGCCTCGGATTCATCAGGCACAGTGTCACCCCCTCTACGTATTGAAGCGCTTTCCCCAGCAGCTCCCTTACCGATTACCCAGTCAAGTGCGTTTGCACATGCATCTCCTACACTATAGCATGTATTCGGGGTACTGACCTCTGCTAGGTGTTCTTGCACGGTCACGATCTAAGGTATGTGACCTTCACAAGATACGATTAAACTCATACCCCTGTCATGATGCTTCTGAAGCTGCGTCGAAACCCGTCTCGGCGCCGCCACACATATGCAGCGCATAACGGATATGAGGCATGATGACATGTTATTGTTAATCATCAACCCCATCTGGGTAATGAAGGAGTACGAAAAATGGTAGCTTTTACGGAATTGAATTTGAGTCAGCAGGTTATGCACGCGATCAATCACATGGGTTTTGAGGAAACCACCCCCATTCAGACGGAGACGATACCTCTGGCCATGGAGGGCCTGGATGTGATTGGACAGGCACACACAGGGACCGGTAAGACCGCCGCTTTTGGGATTCCGATGGTAGAGAGAATCGACATGAGGCAGGGTCACGTCCAGGGCATCGTGGTCACACCAACTCGCGAACTGGCGATTCAGGTTGCCGAAGAGTTAAATAAGATTGGGCAGTTCAGTGGAATCCGAACCCTTCCGATCTACGGCGGACAGGCGATCGGACGCCAGATCCAGGGACTCAAGAAGAACCCACAGATTATTGTCGGTACGCCGGGCCGCCTAATGGACCATATGAGAAGACGGACGCTTCGACTCCAGGGAATCGAAATCGTTGTGCTGGATGAAGCCGACGAAATGCTGAACATGGGTTTCATTGAAGACATCGAGACCATCCTCAAGGAGGTCCCATCAGAACGACAGACCCTTCTCTTCTCTGCTACCGTTCCCAGGCCGATTCAGGTTCTGGCGCAGCGGTTCATGAAGAATCCGCGTGTGGTGCGAATCCAGGCCAGGGAGCTCACAGTGCCGAATACCGAGCAGATCTACGTGGAGGTTCCCGAGAGCAAGAAATTTGATGTGCTGTGCAATGTATTGGATACACAGCCTCCAGAACTGGCAATCATCTTCGCACGAACAAAGCGCCGAGTGGACGAGTTGGCTGTGGCGCTCAACAGACGAGGCTATTCTGCTGAAGCCATCCACGGAGACCTGAGTCAGGCCCAGCGCGACTCGGTCATGCGCAAGTTCCGTGACGGTACCATCGATCTCATGGTGGCCACCGATGTCGCGGCCAGAGGCCTGGACATCGGAGGCGTAACCCATATCTTCAACTTCGATATTCCCCATGATCCAGAGGGGTATGTTCACCGCATTGGACGCACAGGGAGGGCAGGCGAGAAGGGTTCAGCGTTGACCTTTGTCAGTCCCAGGGAAGTTCGTCAGCTGAAAAACATCGAGTACCTAATCAAACGCAAGATCAACAGAAGACGCCCACCCTCAATCCAGGATGCTCGAGAGGGCCAGCAGAGAATCGCCATCGATTCGTTGCTGGAGTCGATTCAGAAGGGAAATCTCGGCCCGTACCAGAGGTTCGCCGAAGAGCTCCTCGAAGAACACGACTCTGTAACGCTCCTGTCAGCTGCCCTGAAAATGCTGACGAAGGAACCGAACACGACGCCCATCTCTTTGACCCAGGAGCATCGCCCCAGGCCAAAGACCCATCAACGCAAGGGATCTCCCACGAGAAAAGGGTACCAGGGAAAGCGAAGTTATCAGAGCCGGGGGAGTAAGGGCGGCCAGCGCAGTAAGAAGCATCGGTCTTCCTACAAGGGGAAAAAGTAAGACTCCTGCGACATTGAAGCACTGTGGACCGATGTGAAGTTCATGCCTGTTTGTGGTGGTGGTATGGGCGGATGCTGGGGGATGAAGCCATCCTCGGACCCTCCTGATTAAAGCCGAGGAAGCCGTAGATCAGTAGATCTGGATGGCGTCTATCCTTTTCACACTCTGTCGAACTCCGAGTGAATCCGCCCCCATAACTTGCGTCGGGACATTATGCCGCCACAGATGAAACACTTTGAACCGGGCGGGAGAAACGGAGGTACTCCTCCCCTCTGCGAATATGACGATCCTTATTGGGCCAGGGACATCAGCGATGACCTCCGGGATATATTTCAGATTGCACACCAACCTTCTCCAGCCAGGGGTGTCCACTGCCTTTCCCCAGTCGACTGAAGCGTACCCCGCAATATCTAACCCAATTAATAGCGCAGAGCGCCTCTGTCTGCTGGAGACAATCCGCCAAGAACATCCGCGAGGAACTACGTCAACAGGCATACGCATCATTCACCCCGAGATCCGCTGCCAAGTCAATCCCCCGTCTTTGTTGAAAACAGACGGGGGATTGACTCGCCATAGCACTCGAACGCAGAATCACGTCACAGACCACTCAAAATCCGGGCAATACACACCCCTTGACTCTCAATCTGCTGCCGGGGGGCGACCGATCACATCCTTGTAAAAGGCCTGCAGTACGTCCTTCCGGCTGAGAACGCCTACCATCTTCTCAGTGTTGTCGTCTGCGAACACCGGAATCAAGTCTGATCCGTCGGAAAACTCAAGTGCCTTGATCAGATCGTCACTCTCGTTGAGTCTGACCGACCAGGAGGAAGCGATCTCACCGGCCTGAACAGAGTCTTCCTGTTCAGCATCCCAGTATCGCAAAATGCAACAAGAACTGAGAATACCCACGAGATCTCCGGACTCCTCGCAGACCACGGGCAACTCGTCAAAAGCAAGGTTCTTGAAGCGCTCCCTGAGCTCCCTGACGGTGGCTTTGTTGGACACTGCTACTACGTTCGTGTTCATGGCCTCGCGCACCTGTATGCCCGCAAGAACATCTTTTGCTGCGCGGTCGGCTTCTTCAAGAGCAGCCTCAATATCCACACCCCGATTGAGGAGCTTGGTAGTGTAGATGTTCTTCTTCTGATAGAACCGCGTAGCAACAGCACTTACCGTGCAGGCCAGGATCAGGGGAAGCATGCTCATGGGATCACGGGTCATCTCAAACAGCAACATGACTGCAGACACAGGAGCATGACTGACACCCGCAAAAACAGCACCCATGCCAACCATGGAATACGGTGCTGGGCCAGCAACGATTCCCGGCATCCACGAATGCGCCAACTGTCCATAGGCACTACCCATCATGGAACCGATGAACAGAGACGGGGCAAAGATCCCACCGGAACCCCCACTTCCCAATGTCAGGCACGTGGCTAGGATCTTGGCCACCATGAATATTACCACCGTCTGCAGGGGCAGCCGATTCCACAGGGCATTCTCCATTACCGGGTAGCCTGTGGCCATAATCTGTGGGATCGAAAGGGCTAGGACTCCCAGCAGAAGTCCACCCACCGCGGGTTTGACCGCCGCGGGCAGGGAAAATCTGTGGAAGAAGTGCTCCAGCGAATACAGCGAGTTCTCGTAAAACAGGGCCACGGCCGCAGCAACAAGTCCCAGGCCCACATATGGCAGTAGTTCCATCCAACCGGTCATTATAAACTCAGGTATTTCCAGAATCGAACCGGTGCGACCAAAAACCGAGTTGGCCAGTTTGGTGCCCACCACGGCTGAAAGCAAAATCGGGCATAAACTCTTAAATTTTATCTCTCGCAAAAATACTTCAAGTCCAAATATCGCTCCGGCCAGGGGAGCATTGAAGGTTCCGCCCACTCCCGCTGCAGCCCCAGCACAAAGCAAGGTCTTGATATTGTCTGGGGTCATCTTGAGAAACTGTCCCACTGAGGACCCAAAAGACGCACCGATCTGCACAATGGGACCTTCCCGTCCTGCGGCCCCTCCCGAGCCAATGCAGATGGCC
>SKXF01000078.1 GCA_007128555.1 Clostridia bacterium
ACACACACATCTGCCAGGTTCACCTATGAGATCAGAACTCCTGGTGCTCATCGTCTAGCCCTCCCGTCGTCGATGCTGTGCCCAGGCTCCAGCATCCCGTTATTGCTCTTTTCTTACCTGCAATGCCCATCTGTTATTTGGCCATGAGCAAAACTGCTTCATCTTATGTCAACTCGCCCCATTACGTAACCTCACAGGAACCCCGAATCTCCTTGCCGAATTACCAAGTAGTCACAGTGCGTCAACGGGGAGCGGGGTGGACATCCGGACCAACATAGGTACCGCACCTACCGATGCGAATCATCACCGAGATAACACTAACGGTACGTTCGTGAAGACTTTTTCGTCGCCCGGTCACGGTAGCAGGTGACCATCCACCCAGGGGCGCTCCGGCAGACGACACGATGTGCGCATTTGCAGGTCCCATAGCGTGGGACAATGGGAACAGGGGGAATGTTCAAATGGCAGCAAAACTGACGGTGATCACCACGGGAGGAACCATAGCCACACCCACCGGCAGAGGCGAGAAGAGACTCACGGCAAGAGATTTTGCCCATGATCTGCCGGATTCACCGAAGTGGGCCGATGTGACCTGGAAGGACTTCCTCAACGTACCGTCCAGCAGCCTCGGCCCGGAGGACGTACTGCAACTGACCGACCTTGCAGAGGAAGCGATCCAGGGCGGGGCCGATGGCGTTGTTATCACCCACGGGACAGATGTCCTCGAGGAAACCGCCTACCTGTTGTCCCTGTTCTGGACGAACACCCAGCCGGTGATCCTGACAGGGGCCATGCGTTCGGCAGGATCTGTAGGAGCCGACGGGCCGCGCAACCTGACCGCGGCGATCGTGGTAGCCGGGAGCAGGAAATCCCTCGGACGGGGCCCAATGGTGGTTTTCAACGATGAGATCCACGCAGCCTCCGAGGTCACGAAGATGCACAGCTGGGCCGTGGATACTTTCGCCTCCGAGTACGGCCCGGTAGGCAACATAAACCAGTGGAATGAGGTGCACTATCACCGCCGGACTGAGAACCGGGAGACCCTCCCCCGGCCGTCCTCGTTCAACGAACCCGTGGCCCTGATCACTGCGGGTATGGGCATGGATGAAGGAATCGTCGATGCCCTGGTCGCAGGAGGCATCCGAGCCATGGTGGTCGAGGCCGCAGGCCTGGGTTCGCTGCCCCCCGCCATGCAGCAGGGCCTGGAGAGAACCGCCCAGGAAAGAGTAATCGCCGTTCTTGCATCCCGATGCACGTTCGGAGGCACTGTTGCCGGGCGGTCATCTAAGGGCATAATCAGGGCAGGGTCCCTGAGTGGAATCAAGGCCCGACTCAAGCTCATGGTAGGTATGGGCCTGTACGGTGAAGACCGGGAAGCCATAGGGAACCTGTTCCGCCAGCAGACTTGGAAAGGAGAGCGTGATGGCAGAGAGCGGTGATCATATTCTTGTAATAGAAGATGATCGCAGCATCCAGGAATTAATACGCCTGTACCTGGAGAAGGAGGATTTCGACGTCAAGCTGGCCTCCGACGGCAATGAGGGGCTCGAATCCGTCTACGAAGACCCGCCGGCACTCGTGATCCTGGACCTCATGCTTCCCCGCGTCGATGGCTGGGAGGTCTGCAGGCGCCTACGTGATACGCACGCCATACCGATCATCATGCTGACAGCCCGTGATGCAATCAGCGACAGGATCAACGGGTTGGAGCTGGGTGCAGACGACTATGTGACCAAGCCCTTCGACCCAGGGGAGCTGGTGGCCCGAGTGAGGGCTGTCCTGAGACGGAGCCAGACCCCAGCCGAAACACACCTCGAGTTCAATGACTTCTCCATGAACTACGATCAGCGCCGTGCAATCCAGGGTGACAACGAGGTGTATCTGACTGCCAAGGAGTTCGATCTTCTGTGGCTCCTGGCCAACCACCCCGGCAGGGTATTCACCCGCGACCAGCTGCTCAACCAGGTGTGGGGTTACGAATTCTACGGCAACGTCCGCACCGTCGACGTCCACATCCGCCACCTCCGGGAGAAGATCGAGCCCGATCCGGGGAACCCACGCTACATTCTGACGGTCTGGGGCGTCGGATACAAGTTTGAACAGCAGGAGGCTGATGAATGAACAGCATCCGCACTCACCTGACCTTATCCCACCTGGTACTGGTGCTGATCGTCCTGGTCCTGGTGGGCGTATTGCTCAACAGCATGGTCCGCTCGTACCTGCTCAACGAGGCCAGGAAGACGCTCAACCTGCAGGGCCAGAACATTGCGCAGCTCTTCGCCATGGAGATACTCCTCCGGGGGCAAAGATCGTCGCTGGTGATCGACGAGCGGCTCAGGGTGTGGTCCAGGGCTGTCACAGCCATGATCAACGCCGATTTTGTTGTCCTCTCAGCAACGGGCGAGATGCTCGTCAGCTCGGATGCCATTGAGCTTCCCGAGGAGCCGGAACAACGCCTCTCCATGGAGCCCGTGGCAAGAGCCCTGGAGTCCGGTGAGATGCAGAGCACCCAATGGCGGACCCCGGAGGGCGATCCCCTGGTAGCGGTCTTCGTTCCCATCCGCCTGCACCCAGAATCCCCACCCGTCGGCATGGTCATTCAATTTCAGAAGGTGACCGCTGCGACGAGGGCGGCCGCCGACGTGCTGCACATCATGATCCAGACGGGAGCCGTTGCCCTGATCCTGGCCCTCGTCCTCAGCATGGTATTCGCCCGGAGGATCTCCCGGCCGGCAGAGGAACTCAGCGAGGTAGCTCGTGCCCTGGGCCGGGGAGAACTGGAGCGGCGCGCCCCGGAGGGATACGTCAGAGAGTTCTCCCAGCTGGCGAAACAGATCAATGAAATGGCACACGACCTGTCCCAGTTCCTGGAAAAACGACAGGCTTTCACGGCAACCATCTCCCACGAGATTCGCACCCCGGTCACCTCCATAAGGGGTTTCATCCAGGCGATCAATGACGGGGTCATATCCGAAGATCAGCAGGGACCCTACCTGGAGACCATCCTGGAGGAAACTCACCGCATCGAGAGCCTCCTTGACGATCTCCTCCAACTTGAGCGGCTGGAGGCAGGTCAGATGTCGATGCAATTTGACTGGGTTTCCTGCACGGAGCTGTTGGACCGTGCCGTCGTCCGAACCGCCCCGAGGGCCGCCCAGGTGAACACTGACGTGCGGAGCGTGGATGCCGGGGGGCTGGAGATCTGGGGAGACGAGGAAAGGCTGGACCAGGTCCTTGGCAACCTCTTGGACAACGCCCTCTCCTTCGCTGGGCCGGGTGGCTGCATTGAGATCGGGGGGGAACTGGAGCACGCGAACGATGAAACCGGAGGAGCTGTCTTCTGGGTCGCCGATGATGGCCCCGGGATCCCCGAAGAGGACCTCCCCCATATCTTCGAGCGCTTCTACCAGTCATCAACAACCCGGGGAGAAGGAGTGGGCCTGGGGCTGGCCATCACCCGCGAGATTGTGCACCTGCACGGGGGCAGCATCACCGGGGAAAATCGACCCGATGGAGGTGCGGTATTCCGCTTCACCCTACCAAGCAGCAGGCTGCGAGAGCCCCGATCATCGTAGCCTCCAGTAAAGCGTCCCTTTCACCCGCATCGTCTGCACCCGTTTCTCGTCTCTCAGGGAAACGAGGATTGCATGTAGGCTGTGCTCAGCCATCTCGCGAGGTGCCGCAGGAACCAGGTCAATGGCCTCGAGCAGATCAGCCGTGGTGCGCTCTCCGGTCGAAAGCTGCTCCTCAATGGCACGGCCGATCTCCGTCACCCGCTGCACCGTGTTCTGAAGGAGACGCCGACAGTTTTCCTGGCCGGATGTTGGAATGGAATGCCCCCAGCCTATGAACCGGGGATTCAGTGCCAGCAACCGATCCATACTTGCCTTCCAGTGGCGGTAGTTTCCCAACGGATAGGGCCTGCCGGGCCCGAGCCAGAGGGGGAGGTCTCCCGCAAAGACGGCTCCGTGGGAGGGCTCGTACAGGGAAACGCTCCCAGGTGAATGGCCCGGTGTGTGGATCACCTGCAGACGCAAATCCCCCAACTCCAGGGTATCCCCATCCTCCACCGTCTCATCAACACTCACCGGGTGATACGGGTCCTCGCGGACCTCTCGCTGGTATCTTCGGTACTGCGCAGAGGATCGATCCATATCCCCGAAGGCATCGGTGAGGGTGCCCGAATAATGGGAGCTCATAAGATCATCGTCAAAGATGCGTAGCGGCTGTTCAACAAATGGACGGTCCTCAGGATGAATCAACAGGGGCACATTGTAGTGTCGGCGGATCCACGGCCCGTTGCCCACATGGTCGTAATGATCGTGGGTGAAGATGACCCAACGAGGGGTGAGGCGATGAGCGCCCAGGCCGCTGACCAGGGCTCGGAACGTCCGTGCCCCAAGACCGGTATCGATGATACCGCATGCCTGACCCTGTACGATGATGTATGCCGATGAACTGAGTCCCTTGTCCCTGGCACTACGGATGGCCGTACCGGGAAGGTAGTAACCCAGATCACCGGGAAGAACCCTGAACAATCGGTTCGCCTCCTCGCCGATGCCGTTGGTGCACGGGCCCATTGAAAGAATTATACTGAAAGCCCCAGCTGACTGCCACCTTGATCCGTGTTACCAGGGCAACGAGCGACCTGCTGGACCCCACCTGGAACGGATTCGCTACTGGGAGTGGCTGCTACCTGGGGTGAGGTCGGACTCGTCGGAGACATATCTTTCGGACTGATAGTCGGATATGAGTTGCTGAATCTCGGGATGGTCGCGGAGGAACGCCACCAGCATGAACAGGCAGTTCAACGCTTCAGGGGTCAGATTGTGTTCGATTCGCTCCACGTTTTCCAGCAGCCGGGATCGCACTCCCAGGCGGGTGAAGAATTCCTCCAGCATATTGTGCCTCTGCAAGAGGTAACGGCCCACCTCTCGGCCCTCTTCGGTCAGGACAATCACACCGTACCTTTCATACTCGAGGAGATCCCTGGCGGCGAGCCTCTGGATCATCC
Organism: Clostridia bacterium; assembly: GCA_007128555.1. The sequence continues at coordinate 5,015 of SKXF01000078.1, forward strand.
GTGTGACCGAAGGAGGCTGCACATTGAGTGCACCCGCGACGTCGTTGACCCTGGTGAAATCCTCATCCGCCGCAAGACGGTAGATCATCTCCAGGTAGTCTTCCATGCTGGCGCTCAGCTTGTTGCGCTCAAACTGGGCCTGGGTATAGCCCCTGAACGTGTGAAACTCCTCTTCCTCTTTGTACATGGTGTGCCCTCCCACCGGACTGCGTCAGTCTATTATACGCCGCCCCATGGCGAACTTGCCCTGTACCCCCAGGCGGGTCCGGGTTGATCCGCACCAGGGGCAACCGAGTTGCAGGAAACGGCACAAACCAACGGACCATATCCCGTGATGCTGATCATCATAACGAGACAGATCCCAACCCCATCTAAGCACCAAAACCTCCGTCCGTCCTGCCCGCGGAGGCAGACACCACCTGTTCACATATTCCGTGCCTGCGCATAATCTATCAGTAAATTACCGCAAGGTAAGTTTCTTTCCGGGCGACAAGATAATTAGCTGGCACCAAGGATCGCACGTGGTGCCCGTCCTGGAAAATGAAAGCGCTTGGAGGTGCATCCGTGCCGGGTAAGACTATAGCCAGGTTGGGGAGCGGTGCCCTGATCTTAACGACCATCCTCTTGCTGTGTTCCTGTACTGGCCTGAACAACATGGGGCAAACACAGGTAGACGAGCTGACCATCGTAACCACCTACACGATCCTTGAAGATTTCGCCCGTAACGTTGCCGGAGAGGACGCTGACGTTCGGAACATCACGCCCGTGGGCGCCGAGGTGCACGAGTGGGAACTCGTTCCCCGTAACTTCGCAGACCTTGAACAGGCCGACGTGGTGTTTTACAACGGACTGAACCTTGAGCAGTGGATGGACCAGGTCGACGCAAGCGTCAGGACCCATGTGCCGGTGGTTTCCCTGGGTGAAAGCTGCGGATATCCGACGCTGCCGATCGCAACTGGAAGCTTTGCTGGAGAGCCGGATCCCCACATCTGGATGCATCCGGAGGGTGCGGCTGCGTACGTGGAAAGGATCTGCGCTGTACTGTCCGAGATCAACCCCTCCAGGGCCTCGTACTATCGAGACAATACCGACCGATACCTGCAGCAGCTCCAGGTACTCCACGAGGAACTGGCCACCGCATTTTCGCATATCCCGGTCGAACATCGTCTCCTGGTCACAACAGAGGCAGCCTTCATCTATTTCGCCGACGCATACGGATTCGCCCATGACGGCATCTGGGGAACGAATACCGAGGAAGAGGGAACCCCCCAGCAGATGCTGCGAATCATGAAGATCGTTGAAAACCAGAGGCCCAGGGCAGTGTTCTGGGAGAGCACCGGTTCCAGCCGCTACGCTCTGAGTGTCTCTGACGATACCGGCATCCCCATCGCCGGCCCCCTCTATGTTGATTCGTTTGACGAGGCAGGCACGTCTGTCGAAACCTACCTCGATATGATGCGGGCTAATGCAAACCTGATTGTCAGCGCGCTCACCACGGACTGATAAATCTTTGGAGGCTTCATCACATGAATGCTGCAGAAGAAACCCTTGCAACCGCCACCCTCCCCGAGACAATCGGGGCACACCCGGGGCATCGAAAGGTGAAGGGCGAGCCCTTGTGGGGGGAGCCCCCCGCTGTCCGGGCGACAAACCTCGCAGCCGCCTATGATGGGCCACACGTCCTGGTCAATGTCAACCTGGATCTTCCCGCTGGTGAGCTGATCGCCATACTGGGACCGAACGGCGGCGGAAAGACCACCTTCTTCCGTCTCGCCATGGGGCTGAAGCGCCCCCTGGCCGGCGACATTCTGCTCTTCGGTAGGTCGGTCGGCACCCAGATCCGCAGAAACCAGGTCGCCTACGTACCCCAGCATGAGCAAGTTGACTGGGATTATCCCATATCCGTATGGGACGTTGTCCTCGGAGGACGATACGGCCTGATGGGCAGCCAGGGGACCTGGAGGAGATTTCTTCCCCCCAGGTGGGCCGGCGACCAACACGCCGCAGCTGCCTGCGAGGCCCTCGAGACCGTCGACATGCTGTCCCATCGACAGCGACCCATAGGGGCCCTATCTGGCGGACAGAAAAAGCGAGTCTTTCTCGCTCGCGCCCTGGCCCAGGACGCCGCCCTTCTCCTGCTCGATGAACCCCTGGTAGGGGTTGATCAGCAATCACAGGACCTCATTTTCCATGTCCTGGGACAGATTCGAGATGAAGGCCGAAGCATCATCCTGATCACCCACGACCTGGGCTGTGCAAGGCGCCATGCTGATCGAGTTGTGCTCATCAATCGGTCGGTAATCGCCAGCGGTCCTCCTGGGGAAGTGCTCACCGATGAATGCATTGCACGTACCTACCTCAGCCACTGGGCGTCGGATACGCCTGAAGGATGATCAGCCTGTTCAGACAGGGAGGCCATGCTATTGCCTGGAGAGCTCGTCGCAGCCGATATTAGTGCCAGGGCCTTGATCAGCGCTCCCTTTCTGTATGATCTCGGTGTGTTGGTCATTGATACCCTGATCGCGGTGATCATGGTGTTTGTCAACCTGTTTCCGGCGGCCGCAGCTGAACCCTTCCAGTTTCCCTTCATGCAGAGGGCCCTGTTGACAGCACTGCTGGTCGGATGCGTCTGCGGAATTCTCTCCTGTTACGTGGTGCTGAAGAGGTGGTCCCTGCTGGGTGACACCATCTCTCACGCCGTCCTGCCTGGAGTGGCTGTGGCCCACCTGCTGAGCTGGCCCTTCTTTATCGGCGGACTGATCAGTGGCCTGGCAACGGCCATGGGAATCGGGATGATTGAACGCAACACCCGCATCAAGGAGGATGCAGCGATGGGCCTGATGCTCACCGGATCCTTCGCCCTGGGCATTGTGATCATCAGCCAGATCGCAACGTCAACCCACCTCATGCACATTCTGTTCGGCAACGTGCTCGGCGTTCGCATGCCAACGCTTCTCCTGACACTGGTTGTGGGGCTTCTCACCCTGGCCGTGGTCCTCCTGTACTACAAGGAGTTTCTCCTGTACTCCTTCGATCCCGTACAGGCCAGCGTCCAGGGAATGAACACCGCTGCGATCCACTATGGGCTGATGTTCCTGTTGACGCTGACCATTGTGGCCAGCCTCGAAACCGTGGGGATCATCCTGGTCGTCGCCATGCTCATCACACCAGGGGCCACCGCCTACCTCCTGGCCCACAGCCTCTCTCGCATGATGCTGATCGCCACTGCCAGCAGCATGTTCTCTGCGGTGATTGGACTGTACCTGTCTTTTGTCTTCAACCTGGCCTCTGGGGGAACCATCGTCCTGGTGTCAACGACCCTGTTCTTTCTGACCTTCCTGCTCGCTCCCGAGCACGGCGTACTGGGGAAGTGGATGCGCTCCAGGGGCAAACGCGAGGCAGCATCTGAGGCAACGAGCGGGAAGATCCCGGGTTACGGACGTACGGGCCGGGGCAAAAAACCGCGGTAGACCGCGAATACCTGGCCCCTGTCCCCGGCAGGCCCTAGACTGTCGCACCTGGCATCAACTCGCCGCCTTCGCGACAGCTAGAGGGTAGCCCCGTGCACATGACACTCTCAACCGATGCTGAACGCTGTCATGGTCGTTCTGCAAAAAGGCCCCCATCCGTGGACAGGGGCCTGATCGATCGTCTGTGGTGAGCCTCTAGAATACGCCGCGCACCTTGCCCGTATCAACATCAACATCAACCCTGCGGAACGCCGGGTTCGAACCGGTACCGGGCATCAGGCTGATCGTGCCCGCGACCGGGACCACGAAGCCGGCACCCTTGTAGGTCAGGATGTCCCTGATGTATAGTTTCCAACCCTTGGGAACTCCCTTGAGGCTGGGATCATCGGAGAGGCTCAAATGGGTCTTGACCATGCAGGTACCCAGTTCCAGCATATCCGGGTCCTTCTCCATTCTCTTGGCCTTCTCCAGGGCCTCGGCCGAGTATTCAACGCCATCAGCACCGTATACCTCTGTGGCGATCAGTTCGATGCGCTCCCTGAGGGGCGTGTCGAGCTCGTAGAGGAACTTGAAGTCATTGGGCTCCTCGCAGGCCTCGATGACGGCATCGGCAAACTCCAGGGCGCCCTCCCCACCGTGCTCCCAGTGACGGGACTCTGCGACCCGGGCTCCAGCCTCCTCGGCGATTCGACGTACGGCGTTGATCTCGTTGTCGGTGTCGGTGTAGAAGACGTTGATGCAGACTACCGGGTTGACGCCCGACTTCTTGATGATGTCGATGCAGTGAACCAGGTTGTCGCAGCCCTTCTCAACCCACTCAACCCGTTCCTCGGTGTAGGCCGGATCCATGGGCTTTCCGGGAACCGGGGTCGGAGCGCCACCGTGGGCCTTGAGAGCCCGTATGGTAGCCACCAGTACCGCGGCATTGGGCGTCAGGCCGGACATGCGGCACTTGAGGTTCCAGAACTTCTCGAACCCGATGTCAGCGCCGAAGCCCGACTCGGTGATCACGTAGTCGCCCAGCTTCAGCGCCACGCGATCGGCCACAATCGATGACTGGCCAATAGCGATATTGGCAAAGGGACCGGCGTGTACGAAGACCGGCTGTCCTTCAAGGGTCTGCATGAGGTTGGGATTGATCGCTTCGACCATCCACGCCGTCATGGCGCCGT
>SKXF01000149.1 GCA_007128555.1 Clostridia bacterium
ACTGGAAGCTGCGACCCGGGTCTCAGCGGAGATCCTCGACATGGACGACCGGCTGGGCACCCTGGAGGAGGGGAAGCTGGCCGACGTCGCCGTTTTCGACGGCAGGCCTGATGAGGACCTGGATGATCTGGCGGAAGTGAACCTGGTAATTCGCGACGGCCACGTGATCGTGGAGATGGGCCAGGTGGTCATACCCAGGCACGGGGCCAAACCCATGGACAAGCCCAGTACGTGAACCGACACGCTTAAGAGGGCGGCCCCCAGGGTCGCCCTCCGGTGTGCATTCCGGCAGCAACAGCGGCATAGGATCCTCAACGGCAAGTGCCTGGGCATCGGCTACCGCATGAACGGAGTCGGTCTACCGTTCAAAGGCCTGCTCGAGCGTAATGCACCGCATCCAACGTCTTCTGTCTGCGTCTTTCAGCCTCGTAGAAGCCGTCAAAATCGTCTCCTCCAACCTTTTATTTCGCGTTTTATGCGGCATAGATGCGCATCCCCAAGGACCAGGCTTGGATTGACGAACTTGCGATTCGCCCGGTTTCCTGCAACGATAGATCAGACGGCGGTCGTGGACACCCGCCATACCAAAACAAGGAGGTCCTGACAATGAGATTCTGGATCCGAGCTGCCATCATATCGGCAGTGTATGTGTCAGTGACTGCACTCTTCGCACCCATATCCTTCGGTCCGATGCAGGTCCGAATCGCGGAGTCCCTGGCCTTGCTGCCCTTTCTCTGGGCCGAGGCCGTACCCGGGCTGTTCATCGGGTGCCTGCTGGCAAACGCCCTCTGGGGCCTGGGAGCCGTTGACATCGGGTTGGGAAGCCTGGCGACGCTCCTGGCAGCACTACTGACGCGACGAATGCCAAGCATATGGCTGGCCGCGGTTCCCCCCGTGATTGTGAACGGGCTGGTCGTGGGAGCGTACCTGACCCTGTGGTTTCCCGTTCCCCTGGTCTGGTCCATGGCCTACGTGAGCCTGGGGCAGGTCGTGGCTTGTTTCGGCCTGGGCATCCCACTGGTGATTCTTCTGCGAAGGCTGGAACAGCGAGGAGATATCCAAAGAGCGCCTTGAACGATGGGGGGCGTGGGAGGATCGCGCCCCCCTTCCTTCAGAACAACAGCCCGAAGAGATAGGCGGCTGCAACGCTTGCGACGTACAGGAAAGCAATATAGAGGACCACCGCGCGGACACTCGCAATGATCAACACGGCACTCAGGGTGGCACCGTCAGACCGGGTAATGTAAGAGGCGGGGTCACGCCCGCCATCCCCCCACACCACCGGACATGCGGCTCCGCATCCGACGATTCGACCCTGCAAGGGGTACCATTACCCGATCCGAATCCCTCGCCTCGATCTGCCATTTCGTGGGCCCACTTATAAGCAGTCCTGTCTTGCGAAGGAGGCCCTCTCCCGCTTCCCTACTTGTGACTTATCAACATGCCGCTCCCTTTACACCAAGGAGGCCACGGGTATCCTCCCTGATTGCTTCGATCCCGTGATTGCGCCTTCGCCAAACTGGCTTTATCTTGGCCCTCCTAACTCCGGCTCTCCCAGCCATGTCCGTCGGCCATGCTATGACGATACATCAGTCGGGATTCCCTTCTAATACGGCCTTGTCCTCGCTGAGATCGGTACGGACACGGAATCGCTCCCGACCGGTGTTCATTTGACATCGTGGGCTGTGGGCGCCCGGGAAGCAATGAAAGTGCAGGCAAACGTAAGAGTGGTCAAACCCGTTTAAGAACAACTAGCACGTGTGAGCCACGCTGGCGCGCCGCTCACGATGCTGCCGGAACTCGCAGCACGCACCTGTCTGTCCAAAATAGAGAATGATTGCTCAACGCAGCTCCAAACGCGCTGTGCCTGTGGCACATACGATGCTTGTGTGCATACACGCCAGGTTGAAGTCCCAGGTTCCTGTGAAGATCCAAGACACGGTCTCTGTGACCAGCTCCGAAAGGATGCGGTTCTCCCCTTTCCACCTCAATACGATAGTAAAGCCGAACTATGTTCATACGGATCAGTCGGATAGGTGGCCGGAGCAGAGTGTAAAAGCTAAGTTTATCTGAGCTATAGCTGGGGTGTTTTGCTCGGAGTAAATGAGCTTATATTTCATAGAAGAGGCCATCTCTGGAAGAATCAGGGGGTGGTCTTTCGTATTTGTGGTATTGATGTTTTGGGAGGTGGAGGCGAGAGCTCCAGCTTCGTGTTGGTTGACCGCCGCGCGATAGATGGAGCTCTCCCTAACAAGCATGGTCATTATAGAATACTTGGGACAAGGCATCAAGCAGTACCTTCAGAAATACCTTCCCCTGATCCGTGATCCCACTTCCGGCACTCTACGGCCGAAGACTAAGTATCACGGATGGAGAGGGAGTCGACCGGGAGCCCAAGAAGAAGGGCATGTCCCGGCCCACTCCCTGTTACGCGACAGATCACAGTGGTTACTGCCCGGCCTGAGTATCCCACACCTCATGGAGCAGCTGGAGGACGCCAGCTGGCTCGCTGGTCATGCCACGAAAGCGAGAAGCCACTGTGCTGCTCTGGAGCCCGTGCCACAGGAATACCACACCCTGCTCACGCGAAATTATCTCCGCGTACTCGTCGTAGTACACTTTCCGCTCGTCAGGGTCGAGGACGCTCCGCCCGCGATCCAATGCGTAGTCAACACGCTCGTTGCTGTACTGGCCCATCGCGAAGCCACCCTCAGTGTGGAAGATGTAGTGATGGTCGGGATCTGGGCTGGCGCCGAACGATACGATACAGGCGTCGTACTCTCGGGTCTCAGTCAGGCGTTCCAAGAGCAGAGACCACTCAGTCTCCTGAATGTTGAGTTTGATGCCCACCTGATGTAGCCAGTTCTGTATCATGACAAGGACGTTGATCCTCAGCTCGTCACCAGCACGCGCCATCGCATCAAACTCGAAGGGCTGGCCATCCCGAACCAAGATACCGTCGGCACCTGGCTCCCAACCCAGATCGGTCAGCAGTTCCAGGGCCTTGTCGGGATCGTGCCGGATCCTGGTCAGCACGTCTGGGTTGTAGAAGAAACCATAGGCCGGCGAGTAGGGGCCGTCGGCGATCACGCTTGAATGTGGCACGATACTCTCGCAAATGGCCTCCTTGTCAATCGCGTAGGCGATGGCCTGCCGCGCCCGGTAGTCAGAGAAGAAGGGATGATTGCAGTTGAGGATCAGCATCTGGAAGTTAGTGAGCGCGTAGTTGAGAACATCAATATCCGACCTCTCCCGCATGGCTGGGATATCCTCCTCGGGTACCCCCGTATTCAAGTGAATCTCTCCTGTTTCTATGGCGATCTGGCGCACCGAATCCTCCAGGATCACCACGAACTCAACGCGGTCCAGGTAGGGTCGACCTTCCCAGTAGTCTTCAAAGTGCTCGAGAACGATCTTCTCGTCAGGTTGCCAGCTCACAAACCGGAAGGGCCCAGTACCCAGCGGATATCTATTGTAGTTCTCCAAACCATGTTCTTCCACGTGATGCTTGGCGACAATGCCGCGGCATCCCACCTTATCGAGCAGGGACGCGTATGGCTCCTTGGTGACGAGAAGAATGGTGTAGTCATCCAGGACCTCGACCTTGTCGATAGGTGCAAGATCTCCCACGCGGGGTGACTTGGTGGCAGGATCCATCATCAGTTCATAGGTGAACTTCACGTCCTCGGCGGTAAACTCTACACCGTCATGCCACTTGACGCCACGACGCAGGTGAAAGGTCCATGAAAGACCGTCCTCCGAGGTCTCCCAGCTCTCCGCTAGGAGCGGTGTAAGCTCGTTGTTGTAACGATAGCCGACGAGACCCTGGTGGATCGTTGTGTTGACAGCGTTGGACGGCCCATCGGTACTCATGAATGGATTGAGGTGGGTAACGTCGGCAGCCTGCGCTATGATGAATGTACCACCGTAGCGCGGTTCATCGTCGCCGGGTTCCGAGGGTTCACCGGGCTCTGTGGGAGACGCCGGCTCCTCGGCTCCGGTGCAGCCGACTACCACCATGGCCAGAACTAGCATGGCGGCAACCAGCAACGGCAGGTTCCATCTACGGATACATGACATGAACTTATCTCCTCCTTAGTGATTTTACCAGGGTACGCCAGTTCTGGATGTCCTCGAACCGAGGTGCATCCCAGTGAAGGAATGCTTCTCCCTGTTGTGGCGGACCAAACTGGCCCAAAATGCGGAGAGCTGTGCCACGCGCGCGCCTGTCCGACCGTCCGGGTTGTCGGCTGGGTCAGAGATGTTTAACGCAGCCGGAACAGCTGTGAAGATGGCAAGACTTCTTGCTTAATATACACTTTTACTCGGTCTATGTGAATGCCGTCGATGGAATTCAGTAGTCCATACCCGCGTACAACGGTTAGACACAATGGAAGGGCCAGCCCCTCTACGAGTATGCTGCTACTAGCAGTAGCTGGTAGCAAGTCCGTTAGAGGAGCCAGCATAGTGAAGGATACTAACTTCTTCGGTCTACGGCGTTGCGGGCAATGCCAAGCTCGACCAGGAATACCGTCAGTGGAACAGCACTGGCCACCGACGTGTACAGAGGCGTGTCAAGGGCAGCCGCTTGAAGTGCGCCCCACGCCCTTCCTGCTCCAAATACCGTGCTGATCCACTCCGTTGACACCAGGGCCTCGACAGCACCTCAGGAAGAGAACGTATATGGGCAGCAGGTTGCGAAGGGAATCCAGCAGAACGGGGACAGCCCTGAGCGTCTTGCGAACCCAGGTCGGCTTCACAACAGGCTGCGGTCGAAAGATCGGCGGCACAACACGTGGCATCATCGGCGAAGGTTGGCTTCTGCCGGGTGGAGGACGGACAGAGAGCAATCGGGGGTCTCAGCAAATTCGGACCTGTATCCGCCCACATCAAGCGTCACTGGAACCCGGGACTGTCCGGCGAGAAGGCCCACCGCCTGCAGGTAATCTACCAGGAGTCCCCCTCCCACCCCAGGACAAGGCCTACCAGGAGCTTGGTAACGGCCATATCCCAGCCCAGGGTCCCACCGATCAGCAGGAAGTCCGTCGGACCCATGATGGGAGAGGCGATCAGCGAGGCAAACACGGGACCTCAGGGCACACCATCTGCCAGGAGCGGTATCATAATCGATACTGTGCCACAGGAACACAGGGGCGTGCTCACAGCAGCGGCTGTCGCGATCACAATCGGCCAGGGACCAGCAGTAGCAAAGAGTTTCCGCAGCCGGGCTGCGGGTATCGCACTCTGAAGGGGTGCCGCCAGCACGATGCCCGAGGAGATAGGGCCCGATGCGCATTCCACTGTACTGCGCATAACTTGCAATGTCCCGGATGACTTCAACCATGTAGATCATGCCCCTCAAGGGCCTGCCCGGTCCCCCGAAAGAAGTCGCGTCCCGGGCCACCATGGAAGATACCGGCGCCGACCGTCCCCTGCGCTGGGACTGCTGGCCGCACCGCCCCCACGTCTCAATAGGATTATATGGCCACTGTAGGTTACGCCAGACCCAGCCGTCAAGATCAACCAACAGCCCCATCGCCTGCCAGGTTTCCTCTCAGGGGGATGATGGCCTTGAGATCTCTCAGCCCGGGCAAGACTTCTGGCTTCGACAGCGAATACAGAGTACGGGCCAGAGGCATGAGTGCAGATCTGACCGGGAAAGGATGGATTCTATGAAAGACCGCGTCCCAGACCAGTACCTGCAGAAAAGACTGACAACCGTTGAGAAAAAACTGCCCCAACTCGAGATCGATGGCCTCGTCGCCATATCCCCTCCCCACAAGGGCTATCTTTCCGGCTTCACCACCGGTGTCTTTATCGCTCCAGGAGGGCACTTACTTGTGACCCCGGGCGGAAGAGCCAACCAATACATCACCGGCGGAGTGGACTACGAGGACTGCAAGACGGCTCTTGAACCCATGGGGTTTGATATCACCGCCTACAGCTATACGGACGGAACGAACGCAACCACGGAAACCGCTCGCGTCGCGAAGGAGATGCAGCTGAAGCGGGTCGGCGTTGAGGGCAAATACATCACGGTAGAGGCTTTCAAAGAGATGAAGAAGCACATGGAGGAAGCCGGGGTGGAGCTGGTCGCCATCGGGGAAGTTGTAGACCCCCTGCGGGAGGTCAAGGACCCCTGGGAGATTGAGCAGATCACCCGGGCTGCCGAGGTCAGCAAGGCCGCCTTCGAACACGTCATCGGATGGGTCCGGCCTGGGGTTACAGAATGGGAGCTGGCCGCCGAACTGGAAAACCAGCTGCGGTTGGGTGGGTGCGGCTCCAGCCGGATTGCCTTCCAATCCATCGTTGTCTCCGGGCCCCGCTCCTGCCTCCCCCACGGATCCGTCACCACCCGGGCCCTGCAGCAAGGAGACTTCGTGACCCTGGATTTCGGTGCCACGTGGAACGGATACTGCGCCGATGTGACCCGGACGTTCGCCGTGGGTGAGGCCTCGGATCAGCAAAAAGCAGTATACTCCGCCGTGCTGGATGCCCAGGTGGCCGCCGTCGAACGGATGCAGCCGGGCAGGGAAAGAAGTGAGGCCTCCGACACGGGTGCCTCCATCATTGAAGATCGCGGCTTCGGCGAGTACATGGCCCACGGGGCCGGGGGCCACGGCATCGGCCTGGAGGTTCATGAGGGCCCCAGTTCCCGCAGCGGGGGAACCTGGGAAGTGGGTAATGTCATGACGATGGAGCCCGGAGTCTACATACCCGGATGGGGTGGGGTGCGGATCGAAGATGACGTGGTGATCACTGAGGAAGGACCCCGGATCATCGCTCCGATCTCAAAGGAGCTGCTGGAGCTGTAGCCAGCAAGGAGGGAGTGCCGATCGGTGCAATGTCCCCAGTGCGGCACCGCCATTGGGGGGCAAATCCACACCTGTCCGTTCTGCCGAACCCTGCCGGGCATTCCACAGACCGGTGTCCTGGCCACACTAAGCCTCGGACGGCTCTCCGACAGCCCCCTGCACCTGGTGTTTGTGTTGACGGTGCTTACATGGAACATCATCCTGTTCACCCAGGGAACGTCGGACGGGGAATGGTTGCTTGGCATACGCATCCACACCACCGACGGAGACCCGGCACGGTTTCGGCGAGTGTTCATCCGGGAGACCATCTGGAAATCAGTGCCCACGCCCTTTTCCTTGGCCTGTGGGACCCGGATCACCGCCGATGGCACGACCTTCTGACCAGCACCATCGTCATGACGGAGAGGGATCGCGGGAAAGGAGATCTTCCATGAACGATATCGCAGCACAGAAAATGCGGCAGGCCTTTGCCATTCTGGAGGAAAAAAACCTGGACTGCTGGCTCATGCTGGACCGGGAATCCGGCACGATGGGCCACACTGATCCGAGCCTGGACCTGTTGCTCCCCACAACCATCATCGGCCTGACGGCCTTTCTGCTCACAAGGCACGGGAAAGCGGTCGCCGTTGCAGCCAGCTACGACACCCACAACCTGGAGGGCATCGGGCTCTTCGACCGGGTCATCCCCTACGAGCTGGACATTCGAGAGCCCCTGGTTAAAGTCCTTCACGAGATTGATCCGGACGTCATCGGGGTCAACGACAGCGAGGAGGACTTCGTCGCCGACGGCCTGACAACGGGACTGATGCGCAAGCTGAGCAGAATGCTCGAGGGAACCCCCTACGCAAAGAGGATCGCGTCCGCCGAGGACGTCGCCTCCTCGCTGCGCAGCCGAAAGATCGGCCCGGAGATCGAGGCGATCCGGGGCGCCTGTGACGCGACCCGGGAAATATGGAAAGAGCTGACCTGCTATCTCAAGCCGGGGATCACGGAGATGCAAGCCATGACATTCATCCACCACCAGTGCGAGAGGCTCGGGGTTAAGACGGCATGGGACAGCCGCTGGTGCCCAGGGATCACTGCCGGGCCCTCTTCGGTGGGCGGGCACAACCCTCCCTCAGATCAGATCACCCTTAAGGCGGGGACGCTGTTTTCCATCGACTTCGGCGTCCGGCGAGATGGGTATGTATCGGACCTGCAGCGCACCTGGTACGTCCCGTCTGCCTCCCAACCCCAGCCCCCTGGAGAGGTCACCCGGGCGGGTGCAACCCTGCGCAAGGCCATCTGGGCAGCCCGGGAAGCGATGCGCCCAGGCGTCCCTGGCTACGAGATCGATGCTGTGGCAAGGGGCATCATAACGGAGGCCGGCTACCCCGAATACAAACACGCCCTGGGCCACCAGGTCGGTCGATCAGCCCATGACGGCGGAACCCTATTGGGCCCTGCGCACTGGCCTCGCTATGCCGAAAAGTCGCAGGGCCTGCTGGAAATCGGCAACGTGTTCACCATAGAACCTGGGATACAGACCTCCCTCGGTCGATACGGAACCGAGGAGATGGTCATCATGACGGAGTCCGGAGCAGAGTGGATCACTGAGCCCCAGAGGGAGATATGGCTCACGCAGGCATAGAGCGTGGATCCACACCCCCGCCTCCCACTCACCACAGCAGCCTGTTCAATGCCGGTTCGTGAACACGCCCGTGGCAAGCAGCATCGAGATTCAACTCCTGCTTGCCACGTTGCCGGGCGGTCACATTCGATGGGCACCAGGGCTGTGTTGATTCAGTCTCAGACCCCCTTGTGAGCAGGCAAGGGGTGTCGCGCCGCCTGGGCCAGCAGGTAGATCATCCTGTGTACCTCTGAACATGCGTGATCCGCGCCTACTCAATGGGATAAGCCACCCGGGTCTTGAGCCTCGATTGTTGCAGACGGTGGTCGATACACGGAGCCGCACCGAATCCTGCCAGGCCCCCTTCGTATTCGCCTCGCACCCCAAGAGTTCTTTCCCTCCAAACCCAGGGATGCAAGATAGACAGAGGCATTATGTGGCAATGTATAATGAGACCATGGTCTTAGAAAGGAAGATGATAATGAAAAACCCAGTGGTGACCTTTGAGATGGATAGTGGCAAAGAGATGACCGCTGAACTGGATTTGAAAGCGGCTCCCAATACCGTGAGGAATTTCGTCTCCCTGGTGGAGAAGGATTTCTACAACGGCCTGACCTTTCATCGCGTTATCCCGGGCTTCATGATCCAGGGGGGCTGCCCCCAGGGAACAGGCACGGGAGGACCGGGATACAACATCAAGGGCGAATTTGCTGGCAACGGCTTCGATAATCCCATCAAGCATGACCGAGGTGTACTATCTATGGCCCGTTCCGGTCACCCCGACTCTGCCGGCGCACAGTTCTTTGTCATGGTAGCCCGCTCTCCGCATTTGGACGGTCAGTACACAGCCTTCGGCAAGATCACGGAAGGTATGGAGGTTGCCGATGATATCGTGGCGGTTGAACGAGATCGCAGCGACAAGCCCGTGACCCCACAACGCATCAAGAACGTGACCGTCGATACGTTCGGCGAAGAGATCGGTGAACCTGAAACCCTGCAAAAATGAGCACGCAACGGATGGCCTGGTGAGGTTTTTCGTCCTGAGTTAAGTTGAGTGGGAACACACCGATGCGCCGACAGAGGTTCAATAGACGCAGGGGAAGGTTATGCACCAGTCTTTGGATAAGTACAGGTGGTGGCCGCTGCCGGTCTGCTGCATGAAGGAACAGCAGGTCATAGGACCTGACCGGAGA
>SKXF01000030.1 GCA_007128555.1 Clostridia bacterium
GGATCGTACCCGTTCGCCCCAGGGAGGTAACCTGGACCCTGCATCCCGGGCGGAGCCGATCCACATCAGCCGGCACGGTCTCCGGAGCCCTGGCAGCCCGTTCATCTTTCGGCGCCCTGGGTGCGTGATCATCATCCTGCAGTTCATCAAGGCGCGATACGGTCCGGCCCTGTAGCGAGTTCAACAGCGCCCGCAGGGATTCTGAACGCTTCAGTACGTCCTCTGCATCCGGGGCATCGTCTGGGCCGGACTCGCCTTCGTTGATGCGAAAACCCTTTTTCATCTTCGCAGCCAGGTCATGGATCTCTCGCAGGAGGATCCTCGATTCCTCTCGTGCTGCATCCACGATATCCCGGGCCTCACGTCGCAACTCCTCGACGACCTTTAACTGCTGATCCCTAATCTTCTTCTCGCGAACGGCTGCACGTTCTCGCAGCAACCTCGCATCTCCGGCCTCGATCTCGGCCTCCCGGCGCCGCAACGACCACGCCTTGCGATCCGCCTCCATGGCAGCAATGAGGTCCTCAACACTCCCCTCCTCATCGGATAGAAGCGAACGTGCATCCGTGATCAGTTCATCCGGCATTCCCAACCGGCTCGCGATCTCGAGGGCATTGCTCCGACCGGGCAACCCGGTATTCAGGTGATAGGTGGGAGAAAGGGTCTCGACGTCGAACTCCATGCTCGCATTTTCCACACCATCGAGGCGATAGGCAAAGGTCTTGAGGCGGCTGTAATGGGTGGTTGCCATGGTCCTGACCCTCGCAGCGTGGAGCTGTTTCAGGATCGCCATGGCCAGGGGAGCTCCCTCAGACGGATCGGTACCTGCACCGAGTTCGTCCAGGAGGACCAGTGCCTGGCAGTCGGCCAGTTGCACGATGGGGATCACGTTGCGCATGTGGGACGAAAACGTACTGAGATTCTGGGCGATGCTCTGCTCGTCGCCAATGTCGCAGTAAACGCGGGAGAACACACCCACATCGCTTCCCTCATCGCAGGGCAAATGCAGCCCTGCCTGGCACATCAAGACCATCAGACCCACCGTCTTCAGTGTCACGGTCTTGCCCCCGGTATTGGGCCCGGTGATCACCAGGGTGTCAAACTCCCTGCCCACCTCAACATCAATCGGAACCACATCACCGGACAACAGCGGATGACGGGCCTTCTTGAGATAGACATACGGTTCAGCATTGGTGTGGGGCTTCACCGCATCCGTCTCCTCGGCCATGCTGGCCCTGGCATAAATGAGATCCAGCTCCGCCAGCACCTCCTGCTCCGTTCGAAGCCCCTCAACATTGTGATGGACCATCTCGCTCAGCTCGGTGAGAATCCGGTGAACTTCGCGTTCTTCTTCGGACTTCAGATGTTGAATCTCGTTGTTGAGGTCCACTGCCACCTGCGGCTCCACGAAGACCGTGGCCCCGCTCGAGGACTGGCCGTGGACAATGCCTCCGATCCTCCTGCGGTGCTCCTGTTTGACCGGAAGCACAAAACGACCGTTGCGCTGAGTCACGATCGGCTCCTGCAGGTAATCCCGGTTCGCCGATCCGGTGGCCATGCTTTCGAGCCGATGGCGAAGGCTATCTGCCCGGGCTCGAAGTCCGCGCCGGATCCGGGCGAGATCTCCACTGGCATTGTCTGCGACATCCCCCTGGTCGTTTATGCAGCGCTCAACTTCCTTTTCGAGTCGGGATGATGGCTCCAAGTCCTCGATCAGTTCGGCCAGGAGGGGTGCCGCCTCGGCCCTCGATGACAGGAACTTCTTGAGATTACGGGCAGCCCGCACGCAGTCCGTCGTGAGCAGGAGTTCCTCCGGCGACAGAACACCTCGCTTCTCTGCCCGCCGGAGGATCCCGGCAAGATCGTGAATGCCCCCAAGGGGGATGCTCGAACGCGCCATCAGGGTGCGCATCTGGGCCGTCTGTTCCAACAGGCGGTCCACGGTCTCCAGGTCACCGGCTGGCAGAAGGTCATCCACCCGTTTGCGTCCCAGCTCACTGCTTGCACGCTCCCCAAGGCGCTCCCTGATCTCGTAGAAACCGAGGTGAACGTACGCATACTCCCTCAGGTCCGCCTCGTCCGGCAGATCATAGCCCTCGACAACCCTTTGCTGCATCAGTTCTGGACCTCCCGCTGCAACCGTGATGTGAATCGTTTCCGGATCTCCGAGGCCGGAGACCCGTTCAAGAGATCCCCTGCACGGCACCACCCCTTGCGCGCGCAATCCACGCCGTATCGGATCATGTCCAACCCATCCCGGGAATGGGCATCGGAGTTGACCACCAGGGCCACCCCCAGCTCCCGTGCCCTACGCACCCAGCGCCAGGGGAGATCCAGCCGATCCGGAGAGGAGTTGATCTCCACTGCCGTACCGCTGTCCCTGCAAACCTGCAGAAGTTTCTCCAGATCCGGTGTCTCCGGGTGACGGCTGCTGAGAAGCCGTCCCGTTGGATGAGCAATGATGTCCACGGCAGGATCCCTCGCGGCCCGGACCAATCGATGCGTCATCTTCTCTGAGCTGCCTCTGAGTCCCGTGTGGACAGCGGCAATGACCACGTCCAGGCCATGCAGAACCTCGTCAGGAAGGTCCAGCGATCCGTCGGCACCAATCTCCACCTCGACACCGTGTAGCAGGCAGAATCCCGGGTTGCTCTTCCTCACCGAGCGGATCTCCTTCGCCTGCTTCCTGAGCCTGGCAGCATCCAGTCCCCTCACCACCGGAAGGGAATGGGAATGGTCCGTGATCGCCAGGTACTGCAAGCCCCTTTGCTGAGCCGCTGTGACCATGTCCTGTACCGACGCGGCGCCATCGCTCCACTCGGTGTGGCAGTGCAGGTCGCCGCGCAGGTCCCCTGGCCTGACCAGCCGGGGCAACGTCCCCACCAGGGCGGCATCCACCTCGTCCCCCCACTCCCTCAGTTCCGGGGCGATAAGTGGTAGTCCCAGCCCGCGATAGATCTCCTCCTCGGAGGCACCCCCGGGGAACTCCCCACATCGATAGCCAAGGGCCTCCAGGCGCTCCACGTGGGCCATGGAACCCGTCAGGCAGACCATGGCCTCTCCGGCTGCCTCCGGTGGGACACAGTGGACCAGGCAGGTCACGTCGCTTTCCAGGAGCAGCTCAAAATGGAGCCACGGTGATCGTCCCGGGGAAGGCATCGGCCGGACCTCCCGGATCCACAGCAGCTCCTCCAGGGCGAGGTCCTCGATACAGCCGTCGAATCCTGATACCACGAGCAGTTCCAACTGCCCGATCATCTCAGACCTGCGGCGAAGAGAGCCCACCGGAAACGCATCTTCTATGGCGTTGTGTGAAGCCAGGGATTCGGCCAGGCTCGTAGCAATCCCATCCGCCCAGTCCAGGGTCAGGCCCCCATGGTCCCTTCTCTTTTCGAGACTATTAAGTATGCCCAGCTCTCGGCGGGCCCCCATACCAGGAACCTGGCGCAGCCGTCCCTCACGGGCCGCACCCTCGAGTTCATCGAGGGTGGACACCCCCAGCTCCTGGTGTATCAGGGCAGCGGTTTTGAGGCCCAGGCCCTGAACCTGCAGGAGATCCAGGACCGATATCGGAACCTTCTCCGCCAGGCGCTCCAGGTGCTCACACCGCCCGGTGCAGGCAATCTCCAGGGCCTTGATCGCCAGGGCCGGTCCAACCCCGGCAATGCTCTGCAAATCATCCTCCTCGAGAAGCGCATCAAAGCGTTCTTCCACGTTCCGTATGTTTCGCGCAGCCCTGCGGTAAGCGTAGGACTTGTGCGGTTCAATCCCAGAGATCTCCGACAGATCTGCAATCTGCTCAAAGACGTGAGCTACGGCCCGGGCCTTCCAGTTCATCTTCCCTCTCCCCTGGCCTCGCCCCGGTCACCTCGCCGCATTGGAATAACCGCGTCCTCATTGTTGCGCTTCTTCTCATACTCCTCCTCGAGCATCTTCACCACGCGATCATACCGTTCCTGGATCTCAAGATACTCCTCAGCCAGGTTCAAAGCGGTAAGCACCGCCACCCGAGTCACATCCATGTTGGGCGCCATTTCAGAGACCTCTTTCATGCGGTAGTCCACCTCCCGTGCCACTCGCCGAAGGTGTGTCACCGGCTTGTCCCCGCGCAAAATGTAGGATCGGCTGAATATCTCCATCTTCACTTCACTCATATTCGCAGGGGAAACCTCGCGGCTCCCCAGTCGTCACCTCCCCCGTCCAGTCTATACCGTTTCTACGAACCCTCGCGACGTTCCTCCACATCCCTGGCAGTATCCTCCCACCTCTGGTACAAAACCCGCAACCGCTCCTGCACGGTTTCGAACGCGTCGGTCAGTTCCTTTCCCCGCCCCCCGGCGTAAGAATCCGGGTCGCCGAGACGATCCCCCAGCCGAAGTCCCTCCTCCTCCAGGACCTGGATCTCCTCCTCGATCTCGGACAGGCCCGGTCCAACCGGTTTCTTCCCCCGGGTCCTGCGTGTTCGGCGAACATCAGGGGATCGGGTGGATGCAGAAGGTGCTCTGCCTGGGCGCTCGGCGGTTTTCCGGGCCTGCATCGTCTGCCGATAAAGGGAATAATTGCCCTCAAAAGCCTCCAACTCCCCCGCCTCAAGGATCCAGAGTTTCGTCGCAACCCGGTCAATGAAGTAGCGATCATGACTGACAAAGATCACCGTGCCCGCGTACGCCTCGAAGGCACGCTCGAGATCCCTCCGGGCCTCCAGGTCCAGGTGGTTCGTCGGTTCATCAAGGACCAGAAGAGAAGCATTCCCGAGGGCGATCTGGGCAAGAAGCAGTCGGCTGCGCTCGCCGCCGCTGAGATCTGAAACGCGGGTAAAAACGTCCTCATCCCAGAAGCCATACCGGGCCAGGTATTCCCTGGCCTGGTGCAGGTTCAGCGAACGACTCGAATACATCTCCTGCAACACCGTGGACTCGTCGTCTGGACCGGATAGGTCCTGGGGGAAGTACTCCCAGGTGACCCCCGTGCCCCAGTTAACCTGCCCCTCGTCCGGTTTGGCCTGGCCCAGAAGCACGCGCAGAAGGGAGGTCTTCCCCGAACCGTTGGGACCAATCAGGCCGATGCGGTCTCCACGGAAGACACGCAATCGAGTATCCTTGCAGAGGGTCAGATCCCCTCTTCGAACCGTCAGGCCGTCCGCCTTCAGGACCTCGCGGCCGCTTCGACGGCTCAGGGGAAACTCCACGCGCATCCCCCCGCGATAGTCCGGTGGGTGAACCATCTTCTCCATGCGGTCCAGCCTCTTCTGTCTGCTCTGAGCCTCCCGGTAACGCTGGCCAGCCCGGTACCGATTGATGAAGGACTCCAGGCGCTCGATCTCCTCCTGCTGCCGCTCATAGGCCTGGATCTGTTGGAGACGCCTCTGCTCCCGCCCCTGCAGGTAGCCCGTGTAATTCGTGCTGTACTGCTCCACCCGGCCGCGGTGGACCTCGAGGATCTCCGTCGCCACACGGTCAAGGAAGTAACGATCGTGGGACACGACCATCACCGCTCCTTTGTGGCGGACCAGGTAGTCCTCCAGCCACTCCGCGGAAGCAAGATCCAGGTGGTTTGTGGGTTCATCCAACAGCAGCAGATCGGGAGACGCCAGCAGGAGCTTGGCCAGCGCCAGGCGCACCCTCTCTCCTCCGGAAAAGCTCCCCACCTGTCGCTCGAGGTCCTCCCCGGAAAACCCGAGACCCGCCAGGGCCTCCCGTGCCCTGGCCTCCTTGTCATAACCACCGCGGTCCTCGTAAGACGTCATCAGCGCCCCGTAGCGGTTCATGAGACGCTGTCGCTCATCCTGGTCGACATCCCGGGACATCTCCTCTTCCATCTGCCGCATCCTTTGCTCCATCTGAACCAGGTCACCGAAGGACTCCATGGCCACATCGATGGCCCGCTGCTCCTTCTCAAAGACAGGGTCCTGGTCGAGCGTAGCGATCGAGGGTTCGCCAATCGGGGTGACCTTTCCCTCGTCGGCCTGCAGGTCACCGTTGACCAGGCGCAAAAGCGTGGTCTTGCCCTCACCGTTCTGGCCCACGACGCCAATTCGGGCATCTCCTCCCACGGTGAAGGAAACATCCCGGAATATGGGCTCTCCGGCAAAATACTTCGCTACAGAACTCACCCCAAGTACGGTCACAACTCACCCTCCACTCATCTCACGAGCGCAGTTCAGCCCCCAGCTTGTTCGCCAGTGCATCCCGCACTCGTTCATGAGATCTCTCGACCTCGGCATCGGTGAGCGTGCGATCAGGGGCCCGGTAGGTCAGGCTGTAGGCCATGCTCTTTCGGCCTTCCTTCACAGCGCCCCCTCGATACACATCGAACAGGGAGATGGACGCCAGGAGATCGCCTGCCGCCTGCCTGATGGTTTGCTCAACCTCGACATGTGTCACCGATTCCTCAAGGACAATGGCAATGTCGCGAACGGAAGCCGGATAGGCCGGAAGGGGCCGGGTCTTCGGAGCGAGGTCTCCCGCCTCGGCGAGGCGTCGGATCTCAAACTCGGCCACGTACGTGCGGCCCGGCAGGTCCAGTTCCGCCGCAGTCTCTGGATGCAGTTCCCCGAACATCCCGGCCGACTGGCCCCCGATCATCAGCTGAGCCGCCCGGCCCGGGTGCAGGAGATAGGACTCCGTCGGCGCGACGTTCCACCCATCGATGTGCATAACCTCCATGATCCCCTCGACGACTCCCTTGAGATCATAGAAATCCAGATCGGCGGGATCGTCCCCCTGCCAGAAGCCCGACCCCCGTGGCCCGGTCATGGCCAGGCCCACGCAGTCCACTTCATCCAACAACCCCTGGGGAGGAAACGTCTCTGACCGGTAGATTCTTCCGATCTCGAAGAACCTGAAGCCGTCCTCTTTCTCGTCCCGGGCCAGGTTTCGCCTGAGGACGGTCAGCAGCGAGCCGAGCAGGGTCGTGCGCAGGTGTCTCTGTTCCTCGCGCATCGGGTTGGCCACCTCGACGGCCAGGCGATGAGCGTGACCTTCCGGGGCTCCCAAGCGATCCAGCATCCCAAGGGACATCCACGAGTAATGGACCGTCTCGAAGAACCCGGCTCCTACCAGGAATTTTCGCATCCGCTGTGTGAGCTGTTCGCTCCGCGGCGGGCGATACCCGGGAACGGGCGTCAGGGGTTTCGCGGCAGGAATGTTATTGTAGCCGTGCAACCGGGCAATCTCCTCGATCAGACATACCTCCGCCTCGACATCGGCACGCCAGCTGGGGACCGTCACCTGGACGGTGTCGCCCTCGCCCTCGATTTCAAAGCCGAACCTCTCGAGGTACGCTTGCATCTCCGTTTCATCGAGATCGGTGCCCAGCAAGCGGTTGGCCTGCTGCGGACGAAAGCTGATCCTCCGCCTGGGAATCCTCTCGGGATACACATCGATCATGCCAGCGGCGGGCTGCCCTGCCCCCATCTCCTGGATCCATCGTAGGGCCCTCAGCGTTGGGCCCGCCGTCCCCTGGGGATCCCTGCCCTTTTCAAAGCGAAGAGAGGCCTGGGTGCGAAGTCCCAGCCTCTTCGAGGTTCGCAGGATGCTACGCGGCTCGAAGTAAGCCGATTCCAGCAGCACCCGCCGCGTACTGTCGGTGATCTCCGAGTTCTGGGCGCCCATCACGCCCGCAATCCCTATGGCCCGAATCGAGTCCGCAATGACCAGATCCTCATCCTCCAGGCTCCGCTTGTGACCATCGAGGGTGATGATCTGCTCCCCGGGGCGGGCCCGCCGCACAATGACCTCGGAACCCTGAACCCGGTCGAGATCAAAGGCATGCAGGGGCTGACCGTACTCCAACATGACATGATTGGTGATGTCTACAATGTTGTTGATGGGCCGAATACCAGAGGCAATCAGGTCTCGCTGCATCCACCAGGGAGAGGGGGCAACCTGGACCTCGGTGGCCAGGGTTGCTGTGTAGCGCGGGCACAGATCGGCGTCGGCCACCCGGATCGAAACAAGGTCACAAATGCCTGGAGCATCGTCGGCCGCTGTCGATTCCTCTTGCACGGATGCCGCGGGACCGCCCCCGGCCGCGCGGATCTCCCGCGCCACCCCCAGTACACTCTGGCAGTGAACGGCGTAGTTGGGCGTCAGATCGAGATCCAGGACCCAATCGTCCAGTCCCAGCTCCCTTCGAGTGGGGGCCCCGGGCCGGGCCTCCTCCACCTCCAACAGGTACTCGGCAGCACCCAGGTCCAGGCCCAGCTCCCGCGCTGAGCAGAGCATCCCCTGGGACTGTTTTCCCTGCACCGAGCGGACCTGTATCGTCGTACCATCGGGCAGTTCCGTTCCGGGAAGAGCGAGGGGCGCATAAATGCCCGGGCGGGTGTTCGGTGCCCCACTGACCACCTGGAACAGGCCGGCGCGTCCCGCATCGACCTGGCACAACATCAGGTCGTCCGCGATCTCTTCTACCTCTAGAATCCTCGCCATGACGACCCCGTCCAGCCGGTGGTCCAGCACCGGAGCCACTTCGTCGACGTTCAACCCCAGGAAGGTCAACCGGTCAGCGAGGTCCTGGGGCGAATCCTCGAACTGGGCGTAGCGTCCGAGCCACTCATAAGATATCCACATGTGCATCCCTCCCTAGACCTGTTGAAGAAATCGGACATCATTTTCGTACAGGTACCTTATGTCCCGGATGCCGAACTTGAGCATCGCAAGACGCTCAATGCCCATGCCGAAGGCAAAACCCGAGACCTCCTCGGGATCGTATCCTCCGTTTTTCAGAACCTGGGGATGGACCATCCCTGCCCCGAGAATCTCGAGAAATCCGCTGCCGCTGCAGGTGGAACAACCTTTACCTCCACATGCGGTGCAGCTCACGTCCACCTCCGCGGAGGGCTCGGTGAATGGGAAGTAGCTGGGACGGAAACGGACCTCGACCTCGTCGCCGAACAACCTGCGGGCAAAATCCATCAGGGTGCCGCGCAGATGGCCAAAGGTCACGTTGCGATCCACCAACAGTGCCTCGCACTGGTAGAAAACCGGCGAATGGCTGACATCATCATCGCCCCGTCGGTAGACGCGACCGGGACCGACGATCCTCACCGGCAACCGGGGCGCATACTGCTGCATGTACCGGAGCTGGATCGGTGAGGTCTGCGTACGCAGAACAAGCTCATCGGTGACATAGAAGGAATCCTGCATATCGCGGGCGGGATGGTCTGCCGGGAGGTTCAGGCCCGTGAAATTGTGCCACTCGGTCTCAACCTCGGGACCGCGCGCCACCGCGTAGCCCATGGCCACAAACACCTCCAGCACCTCGTCCAGTGTCTGCATCAGCGGATGGTAGCGGCCCATCGGCATGGCCCTTCCCGGAGCTGTGACGTCGATCCCCTCGCCGCGAAGCTGCTGATCACGTTCGACGGCCCGGATCCTCTCGCGAGCCTCTTCCAGCTGAGACTCCACATCCCCCTTTACCCGGTTGCCAAGGCTTCCCACGTCCGCCCTCTGCTCGACCGGAAGGCTCCCGATGCCCCGCAGGATGCTCGTGACCAGGCCCTCTCTGCCCAGCAGATCCACCCGCACCTTCTCCAGGTCCTCCTCGCTGCTCGCCGACTGCAA
>SKXF01000400.1 GCA_007128555.1 Clostridia bacterium
AGAGGGATTTGAGGTGGAAGTCGGGGTGGCCGGTATGCCCACGGCCCTGGTTGCTCGTTGGGGGTCGGGCTCTCCCGTTGTGGGCTTCCTCGGTGAGTACGACGCCCTGCCGGGTGTTTCTCAGAAGATCACGGCAGAACGCGAGGAGCGGGTCCCCGACGGTCCCGGGCACGCCTGCGGACATAATCTTCTTGGGGCGGGGGCCTTTGGGGCTGCCATAGGGTTAAAAGAAGAACTGAAAGCTGGGGATCTGCCGGGTACGGTGATGTTTTTCGGTTGTCCCGCGGAGGAGGCCTTCAGTGGGAAGGCCTTCATGGCAAGGGACGGAGTATTTGACGATTGTGACGCCTGCCTGACCTGGCATCCCAGCGCGCTGAATGTTGTCAGCACGGGCTCGTCCCTGGCGATTGATTCGATGAGTGTGACCTTCCACGGCCGCACGGCCCACGCTTCAGGGGATCCGTACAACGGGAGGAGCGCCCTGGATGCGGTCCAGTTGATGAACATGGGGGTGGAGTTCCTGCGGGAGCATGTCCATTCTTCGGCCAGGATCCATTACGTGGTCACCGGCGGCGGCAGGCAGCCGAACGTTGTCCCTGCCGAGGCCGATGTGTGGTACTACGTTCGTGCGCCCGAGAGGGTCCAGGTCGACGAGCTCTATGAGCGGGTGATCAGATGCGCAGATGGAGCGGCCCAGATGACCGATACCACCTACACCGTGGAGTTCCTCGAATCCATCTGGGGTGTGCTCAACAACCGCAGCCTTGAGAATCTGCTGTCTGAGTGCATGGAGCGGGTGGGTCCTCCAGAGTTCAGCCCCGGGGATAGGGCGTTTGCTGAGAAGATCTCCGAGAGCTTCGAGCCGGGTCAGAGGAAGGCTTTCTTTGCCCGATCCGGCCTCGATCCAGGGACGTTTGAGAACTGCGTCCTGAACGAAACCGTCATTCCCATGGACCAGGTCAAACAGGAGGCGCAGGGGTCAACGGATGTGGCTGATGTGAGCCGGTGTTGTCCCACGGCCCAGTTCACAACGGCATGCGCTGCCCTGGGTACGCCCGGTCATTCCTGGCAGCTGGTTGCCCAGGCGGGCATGGGTATTGGACACGCGGGTGCCCTGGCGGCAGCGAAAATCCTGGCCGAGGCCGGGTTTGAGCTGATAACCCATCCGGAGGTGCTCTCCGAGGCAACCGAAGAATTCAGCCGACTGAGCAACGGTGTGCCGTACAGCTCTTCCATGCCTTCGGATGCGAAACCGGCTTTTCACCAGTTGGCAGACCAGTGCAAGCGGTGCTCCTCGGGCCAGTAGACCGATGATCAGGGGTTTTTGTGGGCGGTCGGGTGGTGACTCCTGGCCATGATGTGCCCGGCATCGGCGGACGGGCCATTCAGTCCAGGCCCGCGGCGACAAAACTGCAAACCAGTGTCATGGTGTGCGGAGGGGTTGATGGCGCAGAAATGGGAGGCCCCAGGGTGGTCCCATTCCTGGCAACAGGCACAACGACGCTTCCACCGGGAGCCATCACGCTTGCTTTTTTTCCCGGATACTGTTATCCTTTATATACCCAATAGGGGTATAGGGTATGTTATGGTAATGGGATTTTGGGGAGGCGGGTTCAGTGAGCAAATACGTGGTAGGTTTGCTTCTTACGGTTGCCTTAATGGTGGCCATACTTGGCGTGGGATATGCAGACGCTGCGATGATGTGGACACCGACCTCTGAAGCTGACGGGAGCCAGGGATTGGATGCGAGGCGAGGATTTCACCATCGGTACATGGACGGCGGCGAGATGCATCCAGAATGTCCGCAGTATGAGTCCTGGGGAGATGAAGATGCAGATCGGGTTTCTCCGCCCCGGCGCTCAAACCGGGCTAGGTGTCACTGAGACGTGTAGGTGACGTTGCTAGTAGCCTGGTGGACGGGTGAATGGGCTGGGTGACCCCATTTTCCCCCGGGAAACGATTGATGTTGTACACAGAAGAGGTTTTCGAGATCTCGGTGGGAGGCGGGGGGATCCCGCCTCCTACTCAGTTCCGAACCCTTCCCACACGAATCTCTCGCGTTCGAACTCAAGGCGTCCACTGCATCGACACCGCTTCGCTGGGTTATTCAACACGCCAGTCCAACCTCCCCGTTGCCATGTATAGAAGGGCGACGGAGAAACCTGCCAGGACCAGGCACTGGGGCAGTACCTGCAGAAGAGGGGCTCCCGACAGGCTGGCCCGGAAGGCGTCTGCGGCGTAACTGGTCGGAAGCAGCTTCGACGTCCATTGCAGGAGCCGGGGCAGGTTTTCGTAGGGGATGAGGATAGGTGACAGGAAGGTCACCATGCCCATTGCCAGGGTGTTCATGATGTTGGCATGGTGCCCGTTCCTGGCATAGACGCCGATGAACACCCCGAGTCCGCACATTGATAGGCCTGCCAGCACCATGATGGGCAGAAGGCCCCACGTGAGGTGCACGGAGAACCCCAGCCACAGGCTGCCCACGTAAATGGTAAACAGCATGGCCGGAAGGGTGAAGATCGTCGATACGCTGACGAAGGCGAGGATCATTTGCAGCTTGCTGAAGGGCAGAGTTGCCAGGTATTCAAGGTCGTTGCGCTGTCGTCCCCAGGCGAGGTCATTTGCTATGGATTGCATGGGGCCGAGCACCAGGGCCAGGATCGCATTGCCCGCAGTGATGTAGAGGGCGGTCTCAGGATCGCGAATCGCTCCGGTCATCTTCAGAAATCCCAGCATGGCCAGGGGAAAGACGGGGCCCAGGATCACGTGGAAGTACCATTCGTTTCGAATGTTGGCCCAGCGCAGAAAGAACAGGTCGAGGTAGACCGATATCCATCGCTCGACAGAGGCCCTGGGCGTCATCTGTGGGACCTGTGCCAGCTCCAGGGGCTGTGTGCTATGCACCGAGGCTTTCACCTCCTCCCAGCTGCAGGTAGACATCTTCAAGGGTGGGAGTGAGAATCCGCAGGTCTCGTATTGCTTCCGGGGAGATCCTGTTCAGCAGGGTGCGAATGTCTTCAGGGGCAGTTCTTCTATCAGCGAGTACGACGAAGCGATTATCCGTTGCAGGCAGAACCTCTCCTAGCATGCTGTGTGCAAGTTGCTTCTTCCACGGATCGGCACTTTCCCTGAAGGTTACTTCCACGCGCAGACGGTTGTCAATTCTGCTCTTCAGGTCTTCCACCGTTCCCAGGGCCATGATCCGACCCCGATTGATGATGCCCACCCTGCTGAGTACACGCTCGGCCTCAACCACGTTGTGGGTCACCAGGATGATGGTGGTGTCCCTCCGTCTGTTGATCTGCAAGAGCTGCTCCCAGAGCTGTTTCCTGTGCTGCGGGTCAAGATCATTGGTGGGCTCGTCAAGGATCAGGACCGGGAGATCCCCGATGAGGGCCATTGCCAGCGAGACCAGCCGGGCCTGCCCCCCGGACAGTCGCCCCAGGGTCCTATCACGAATCTCACCCAGATCGAACTGCTCCACCAGCGCAGCAGCCTGGTTTGCCGCGTCGGACCGGGACATGAAGCGCAAATGTCCGGTTATGGTCAGGGCTTCCATCACCCGCAGGTCGGCCAGGGCGCCGGGCCGCTGGCTGAGGTAGCTGACGTAGTGGGGCACTACCGATGC
The DNA here is from genome assembly GCA_007128555.1 of Clostridia bacterium. The sequence continues at coordinate 3,632 of SKXF01000400.1, forward strand.
ATTGTTCACGATGTCCGTGCCGAATAGATGGATGGAGCCCCCCGTCGGTCGCACAAGGCCCAGCAGTTGTCGGATCAGCGTCGTCTTTCCGGCTCCATTGGGACCCAGCAATCCGAAGATTTCTCCGGGGGCAATGGTGAAGTTGAGGCCGTCATTGGCGACGATATTGCCCCGGGGATAGATTTTCGTCAGGTCTGTTACTGCATAGGTGTTCACAGAAATCTCCCCTCCAGCCCAATCGCACCAAACGTATACACTGCAGTAGACACTATACTATCTTAGCCGAGTATATGAAGATGAGGGAACCTTTGTCAACACCCCTGCGTGGGCAAATCGAACCAGGCAACTGACGGCAGCACGGAACCAACCATCCCGTCGTTGCCGTGCATAGGTGTTGCTTCCTTCCTGCGGAGAGTACAAAGCGTTCGGATCGTGTTCGGGTGATCTCGCGATGCTCTGAGAGTGGATGGCCATGCGCAGGGGCATCTGGACAGCGACACATACAGGGCGATGCGGTGCTCATGAGACCCTTGACTTGTTTCGGCCTCTACGGGAGCTATCGGGAAGCGTGAGCGCTGCGATCCTGTCGAGATTCGGGCGTTTCTGAAGACGATCCTTTCTGAATGCCTACGATGCGTCTCCGGGTGATGAAGCTATACCGGTTGGCCTGGTTGAGAAACGACGGCCAGAAGTCCAGGTGCGAGTGCCACGACTGCATGCAGGGCAAGACGTTCGAACTTGAGTTGAGATGGAAAGGAGTGGGGCCCCCACAAGGCGACCCCTATGGCTAGACGCTGATGGTCTGATCTTCGAGGTTCATGCTCCACCTGCTCACAACTTCCGGATCGGTCTCTCCCACGATGACCGTGTCATCATGCCTGAAGCCTCCAACGCCGTATATGTAAATTCCGGGCTCAGCTGACCATACTTCACCGGCAACCAGGGGGCGGTGATTGAATGCAACGTCATCGGGGAACTCATGGCCTGCAATCCCGATTCCGTGCCCGGTCCTGTGCCTGATGTTCTCACCGAAGCCCGCGGCCTCAATCTCTGCCTGGGCGGCAGCGTCGATGGATGACACCGGGTTGCCAGCAACCATCTGCTGGGTGGATGCAATCGTTGCCTTTTCTGCCGCATTGAAGGCGGCAGCCTGGAGCTCAGTAGGTTCACCCACGATCCACGTTCTCTCGTTTTCGATGACGTAGCCATTCAGCCGGACGATGATAATATTGACGATGCCGTGGCCGACCTCAATGACGGTGTCGGTGCCGCCTCCCGTTCCGTGGGGTGAGGCCGAGGCGGGACCGGTCAGGCTGAATACCCTGTTTTCCACCCTGCCTCCGGGGAACATCGTGGCTCCCTTGATCACCATTTCCGTGAGGGTTCTCGAATCGACCTCGGTCATCAGGAGGCCGGGCCTGACCAGCCCCTGGAACACCTCCTGTCCGAAATCGCTCAGCTTGGCGCCCTCCCGGATGAAGCTCAGTTCCAGATCATTCTTGATCGTTCGCATGTCTTCCAGAAGTTTGCCTTCTACTGCGAAATCGATCTTGGGTAGCGTCTCCTTCAGGCGTGCAAGCGGGGAGTGACTGGCATCGCAGGCCAGGACGCCTCGATCGATGCCCCTCTGCTTCAGCTCATAGCCCAGCAAATCCGTCCATTGTAGCCGGGTATAGGTGCGGTCCGTCGAGGAGGGGTGTTCGCGCCAGAAGTAGGCGTCGTCGATGGCCAGGGATCCACGCTCCTTCGCCATCTGTACGTGGTGTGTGGACAGCTCGTTCATCACCATGAAGGGCTGTGCAGAGCGGGGGATGACCAGTGCAACGGGACGTTCCCATGGGGCGACATCGAGGAAGAAACCGGATAGATAGTAGAAATTATCGGGAGTCAGAACGACAAAGGCCTCGTAATTCTCCTTTTCGAGATACCTCTGGATCTGCTCGTGTCGGTCAGTGAAGACTTCTCTGGGGAGAAAATCCAAGACTGACGTCCTCCTTTCGGTCACTGTAGGATGCTAATCCTTTCTACGGCGGCATCCATTATCCTGTGTGCTGGATAATGTTTTGCCTTGTGTGACCGAGGCTGAAACGTGATAATGAGACATGATCCTATATCTGACGTTCTCCGAGTCTCCACCCCTACGACCTCGGGTTAAGGGGGGGTGACCGATAGGGTCGGAGGGGAAACCCGACGGCCTCCCGTGCTTGGAAAGGAGACCGCCTGTTTGTTGGTTTGAGCCATCTCCTTTTTTCGCGGGATGGCTTTTGTGTTTTGGGGAGGTAACATCTATGGATGACCGTACCATCTTGAAAGACTCCATTCTCCGGCGGGCGATGTGCAGCGGGCTTGTGCATCCTGCTCCCCCGGATCTCTCGGCTGCCAGGAGGGCATCCCTGCGATGGCCCTGGCTGCCGGTTGATGATCTGGGAGCGGAAGGCACCGGGTGCGCCGAGGGAGTGCTGCTCATGAGGCTGCTGCGGCTGGGGCTGCTCCTCATCCTCGTCATGTCGGCAGCGGTGAGCTGCACAGGCGAGGATGAGAGACAGACCGTGCTCCTGGCGGTGACCACCAGCGTGGACAACTCCGGCCTGTTGGATGCCCTGGCCGGGGCCTTTGGGGCAAGTTCACCGTACCATCTTGAATGGGTGGCGGTCGGAACGGGACAGGCCCTGGAGCTGGGGCAGAACGGGGATGTGGATGCGGTTTTCGTCCACGGGGGCGACCTGGAGGAGGCGTTCATGTCCGGCGGCTGGGGTGTCGAGCGCAGTCGAGTCATGTGGAACAGCTTCGTAATCGTGGGACCGGCTTATGATCCAGCTGGGGTGGCTGGTGCAGAGGGTGCCGTTTCTGCTCTGGGTCGGGTTGCGGGGGCGGAAAGTATTTTTGTGTCTCGTGGAGATGATTCTGGAACACACCTTGTGGAGAGGGCGCTGTGGGGACATGCCCTGGGAGACGTACCCCCTGGCAGCTGGTACCTGGAGGTTGGCCAGGGGATGACATCTACTCTGCGGATCGCGTCGGAAAGGGGCGGATACACCCTGACGGACACCGCCACCCTCGCAGTGATGGAGAAGGAGCTTTCGCTCGCAGTTCTTTCCGAGGGTGATCCCCTTCTTCACAACCAGTACAGCGTGATCGCGGTCAACCCGGAGCGGCATCCCCGGATCAACCACTCCGGGGCCCTGGCTTTCATAGAGTGGATTACCGGTGAAAAGGGACAGGAAGTCATTCGCGGTTTTGGATTGAATGGTTCTGAACAACCCTTGTTTGAGCCGAATGCGATGGACTAGCTGGAGGTTGTCGACTTGCAGATACTGTGGGAGGGCCTGCGAGAGGGATTCATCCTCCTTGTTGAGGGAAGCCCGGAACTCTGGGGGACGGTTGGCCTGTCCCTGGGGGTGTCGAGTGCAGCGGTGGGCGTTGCAACTGTGCTGGGGGTCCCGCTGGGGACACTGCTTGCCCTGAGCTCCCGGGGGTGGGGAAGGAACCTGATAATGCTGTTGATCAGTGTCTTCATGGGACTTCCCCCGGTCCTGGCTGGACTCGTCGTGTACCTGGTTCTTTCGGCCCAGGGCCCCCTCGGGGCATGGCAGATGCTGTTCACTCCCGGGGCCATGGTACTCGCCCAGGCCCTCCTGGCTCTGCCGGTGATCGCCGGGCTCACCTGCTCAGCGGTGAAGCAGGTGCCGACGGGTATACGAGATGCTGCTCGAACCCTGGGGGCTGCCCCCCATGTTGAGATGCTTACCGTCTTGCGGGAAGTGCGCCCGGCCCTGGCAGTGGCTGCCGCGGCCGGGCTCGGTCGTGTCCTGGCCGAAGTGGGTGCCGTGATGATGGTGGGGGGGAACATCGCAGGTCGCACCAGGGTGATGACAACGGCCATTGTGCTGGAGACCCAGCGGGGAAACTTCGATCGGGCCCTGGGGCTGGGTCTGATCCTGCTGGTGCTGTCCTTTGTCCTGAATGGCTTGATCCGTGTTATAGGTGGGGATTGGGAGGTGTGACGATGGTGCTACTGCAGGCTGAATCGATCCGGCACAGTTACCGGGGGACCCTGGCCTGCTCAGTACCAGGCATAGGGTTCACCGGTGGCATGATCAACGCAGTCGTGGGACCGAGTGGGGCGGGGAAGACCACCTTTCTTCGCATTTTGGCCGGGCTCATCGTTCCCGATGAGGGACAGGTCTGGTACCGGGGAGAGCCTCTGTATCGGAAGGTTCGAGGTCGGGCGGGGAGAACGGAATGTGATCTCGATGGGATGGTAATGGTGTTCCAGGAGCCCCAGCTGTTCCGGGGAACGGTCCGATGCAACCTGGAATACGGTCTTCGCCTTCGGCGAACCGATCGCCCCTTGCGTGAAGCAAGGGTAACCCAGGTGGCTGGTCTGCTGGGACTCCAGGATGCCCTGGATTGGCAGGTGGGTTCCCTTTCGGCCGGAGAGGCGCAGCGGGTGGCACTGGGTCGGGCCCTGGTTCTTGAACCCGGAGTTGTGATCCTCGATGAACCGACGGCCAGCCTGGACCCGGTGAACATACGCACCCTGGAGACGGCCCTGGTACAGGCCTGCTCTGAATGGAACGTCGCGGTGGTGATGGTGACACACAACCTGGCCCAGGCGAGACGTATCGCGGACAGGATCAGTTTTTTTGACAGCGGCAGACTACAGAGCACGGAGCCGGTTGAGGCGTTCTTTCGTGAGCCGAGTACCGGCAAACAACGCGCATTCCTGGAGGGAGACGCAGTCGGATGAGCAGGGATCTGTTCGGGGAATTGAAGTCGCTTGACGAGGCTCGGGGCCTGTTGGTGGCGCATTTCCCCGGGGCGGCACCTTCACTGGAGGTGGAGGCCGTTCCCTTGCTGAAGGCGGGGGGGCGAGTGTTGGGGCAGGATACGTGTGCTCCCCGTGACGTCCCGGGGTTTCGCCGCTCCACCGTGGACGGCTATGCCGTCCGCGCAGGGGACACCGCAGGTGCCAGTGAAGGCCTGCCGGCTTATCTGAAACGGGTGGGTTTCGTGGCGATGGGAGAGGTGCCGGACCTGTCGCTCAGTGCGGGTGAGGCTGTCGGGGTTGCCACCGGTGGCATGCTGCCAGAAGGGGCCGATGCCGTGGTGATGTTCGAGTACACGGATTCTCCCCTGAGTGATGAGCTGGAAGTGGTGCGGCCGGTCACCCCGGAGGAGAACGTGATCGGGGCCGATGAGGACGTGGCCCGCGGGCAGGTTGTCTTCACCGCTGGTACCCATCTCAGGCCGTCCCACGTTGGCGTGCTGTCGGCCATGGGGTTTGACGAGGTCCCGGTCTGGTCCCGGCTGCGGGCCGTCGTGTTTTCCAGTGGCGACGAGGTTGTTCCACCGGGCGAGATCCCCCTTCCCGGACAGGTTGCGGACATGAACGGGCCCACCCTGACCGTCTCGCTGTCTGGTGACGGAGTGGATGCCCAGTATGCGGGGATTCTGCCCGATTCTGCGGCAGCGATCACGGCGGCAGCAAGGGAAGGCCTGGTTGTCGCAGACCTCGCGCTCATCTCCGGGGGGAGTTCCGTGGGATTGCGAGATGTCACCGGGAAGGTCATCGAATCCCTCGGGCCGCCGGGAATTCTGTTCCACGGTGTGGCGATGAGCCCTGGCAAGCCCATCATCGCAGGGAAATCAGCCGGGTCCGCGGCCGTGTTCGGTCTCCCCGGTCATCCGGTGTCTGCCCAGGTTGTCTATACGGTGCTGTTGAGGGACCTGGTGCACAGGCT
>SKXF01000033.1 GCA_007128555.1 Clostridia bacterium
CCAGCATTGTCGGGGCCGATCTTGCAGAGAAGCTCTATCCCCTCGAGGTCAGGGGAAAGACTCTCATCATGGCAGCCATTAACGCCACCTGGGCCCAGGAGGCGGCTTTCCTGACAAAGGATATCCTGGAAAACATCCAGAATAGCCTGGGGAAGGGTATCGTAAATGAAATCCGTGTACAGGTCCACGGTTCTCCACGGGGGTCTCGTGATTATGCAAGAGGTCCGGCTGTTGAGAAGAATGACCCCGTTGAACCGCCAGCCCCACCGGACTTGCAGGCAACGCCTGAGGATCACAGCCCGGAAGAGATGTTGAGGCGGCTGCGTTGTGCTGATGACTACATGAAAACCTGGCGAGAGAGCCAGCGCTGGCCCCTGTGTCCCCACTGCAAGGTTCGGTATCCGCCGAGTCTCGGGGAGGAAGCGTGCCCCGCATGCAGAAGAGTACAGGTCGAGCAGCAACAGGAGCACGTACGCACACTCGTTGAGGAGGCACCGTGGATGACGCCTGAGCATCTCATGCATGAGACCGGGGTTGATGTGGGTATCTGCCGGCCGATTCGGGCTGCGATGGAGACCTACTGGAGGGCCCGTATTGCCGAGGGGATCCGTGTCGGCTCTTCTTCCAGCAGGCGCTTTCCGCACGACTTCCGTCGTCGCGTGCTGCAGATAATGATGTTTGCCAGGGGCGACTCGAATCCCGAGTTAAACCCACAACAGGTGGATGAAGTCTGTGGGTCCGGGGTGGGGAAGCTTTTCTTCGATACAGAATGAGGAGGGACTAGAATGTACCTACATGTCGGATGGAATGAGATCATTGCCACCAGCGAGGTGCTGGCGGTATGCGACTACGAGTCATGGAAGCAGTCGTGTATCAACGGCAGTACAGTAGATTTAGCCCGTGTAGCGGGGAAAGTCAGGCGCATCACCAGTAAGAGAGACCAGGAAAAGGAAACGGTACGCTCAGTGGTTGTCTGTCGAGATGAGGTAATATTTTCGCCAATTACTGCATCTACGCTCCAGGCGCGCGTCTCCAGGATGGCGGCCGACTACGCAAGGACTTGAAGCGGGGGTCATCTCGATGAACTCTCTCATCTGCGTACGAAGATGGGGGATGCTATTGCAGAGTAGGCAGCCTGGGTCCTTGAGCGTATGGTTGTGGGTGGTATGCTAATGCCAAGTTCGGTGGGTGATTCGATTGCAGGAGTGTCTCAAGATACTACGGGCGCTGAGTGGTGAGACTCGGATGAAGATCATACGGCTTCTCAGCCAGGGAGAACTGTGCGTCTGTGAGATGGAGCATATTCTCTCCCTGACCCAGCCAGCGATTTCTCAGCAGGTCAGGGTTCTGCGAGAGGCCGGGCTGGCCACAGCCCGGCGCGAGGGCAACTGGATGTTCTACCGGGTCCTTGAAGAGGATCTCGCGCGTGCCCTGAATAAGATTTCAGACTATTTCCTGTCGTCTCCCGAAGAGGGGGCCGACGCAATGGCCGAGGAGTGGAAACGATACACCGAGATTCTCGAAAGCCCCCTGGCAAATTGCCCCAGGGAGCCGGCACAGGGGAGGAGGGAACCTCAAGTATGAAACAAGTCCTGTTCTTGTGTACCGGCAACTCGTGCCGCAGTCAGATGGCTGAGCATTTTGCCCATACCTTTTCGAACTGCATTGCTTTTAGGAGTGCCGGTACGGACCCCCAGGAAGTCCATCCACTGGCGGTGTCCGTCATGAAAGAGCGGGGAGTGGACATGTCGTCAGCCAAGGCAAAGGTCCTTACGCCACAAGACCTGACAGAAGTTGATGTCGTGATTACACTGTGTGGCGATGCACAGGAACACTGCCCGGTACTTCCCCCAGGGGTACAGCGTAGACACTGGCCTCTCAAAGATCCCGCCAGGGTCCAGGGTACGCACGAGGAGAAGATACAGGTGTTCCGGCAGGTGCGGGATCAGATCTACGACCGCGTGAGGAAGATGCTCGAGGAATGGGATGATTCCGACTCCTCGTCAGGCACATAGCGTGCTTTGCCATCCACCGATCTTGGATGTACCTGGATTAGCCACATCTCCTCAGGTTGCGTGCTCTTTACGTCCCCAGCAGTGGTACCTGTCGGCCTGACCATAGGACGTTTACCTGGACACGGGGTTTGCCCTAGCCTGGCGTCCATTTCTCGGCAGGATCGCCCTCTCTGTGCGTCTCAAGATAGGAAAAACGGCTTCCCGCATATACGTCCTGCCATTGGTCGTCAGTTAATGGTATAATAAATGTGCATGGAATCCACAGTACAGTGGTCTTCATAAGGACATTCAATCATCCCGCAGGGTAGAGTTGGCGTCCCCGGTATCGTCGGCGACGATCGTTGCGGATACCCATGGCGGGCATATTATTGACTTGATGGTACTCAACTAGTTTTGAACGACCTCAGGAGGTGTATTTGTGGCAGAGGATTCCCAACAGGATAAAGACAACGCACTAGAGCGGACCCGCCTTGCTACGGATTACGATGAGACCAAGATCCAGGTTCTCGAAGGCCTTGAGGCTGTCAGGCTCCGCCCGGGGATGTACATTGGTACCACGGGTTCCCAGGGGCTCCACCATCTCGTCAACGAGGTGGTGGACAATGCCATAGACGAGGCTCTTGCCGGAGTCTGTGACCAGATTCGAGTTACGATTCATGAAGATGCAAGTGTGAGTGTCCTGGACAATGGGCGTGGGATCCCGGTGGGGATTCATCCGAAGTTGCAGCGACCTGCACTCGAGGTGGCGCTGACAGTATTGCATGCGGGTGCCAAGTTTGATCACGAAGGCTACAAAGTCAGTGGTGGACTGCACGGCGTTGGCGTATCAGTGGTCAATGCTTTGTCTGAATGGATGACCGCACGGGTTCACATCCATGGCAGCGAGTGGACCCAGCGGTATGAGCGGGGACTGCCGGTCACTGACGTTCAGAAGGTTGGAGATGCCGTTGGGACAGGCACTGAGATTTCATTCAAGCCCGACGCTGAGATTTTCGAATCTACCGACATCCGCTACGATACCGTGGCAGCTCGACTCAGGGAACTAGCCTTTCTCAATGCTGGCGTTCAGATCGAGCTGGTGGACGAGCGAACGGGTAAGGAGCATTTCTACAAGTTCGAAGGAGGTCTGGATTCCTTCGTCAGGTACCTCAACCGCAATAAAAGCTCTCTGCATGGACATCCCATCACGTTCGATACCAGCCGCGATAAGCTTGAGGTTGCCTTCGCTCTTCAGTACACGGACACTTACGTTGAGAACCTGTTCTCCTTTGCCAACACGATTCCCACCCGGGAAGGTGGAACTCATGAGGCGGGCTTTAAGAGCGCCCTGACCCGGGCCATCAATGATTATGCCCGAAGGAACAAGCTCCTCAAGGAGAACCAGGACAATCTCAGTGGCGAAGACATCCGCGAGGGTATGACTGCCGTTCTCAGCCTGCATGTTCAGGATCCGCAGTTTGAGGGGCAGACCAAGACCAAGCTGGGCAACACGGAAATCCGTGGTGTCGTGGAATCAGCTGTGGCCGAGGGTCTGAGCACGTTCCTGGAGGAGAATCCGAGTGTTGCTCGGGTTCTCGTTGACAAGGCTCTGAAGGCAGCACGCGCAAGGGAGGCTGCCCGTAAGGCCCGAGAGTTGACGCGGAGGAAGAATGCTCTCGATGTCACGGCGTTGCCGGGGAAGCTGACAGACTGTTCGGTGCGAGATCCCGCTATGGCCGAACTCTTCATTGTGGAGGGAGACTCGGCAGGAGGCTCTGCTAAACAGGGAAGGGACCGACGATTCCAGGCTGTGCTTCCCCTCGGTGGTAAGATCATAAACGTAGAGAAGGCTCGTCTTGACCGGATCCTGAACCACAATGAGATTCGGACCATCATCACGGCACTTGGTACGGGTATCGCCGAGGAGTTCGACCTTGCTCGGGCCCGTTATCATAAGACGATCATCATGACCGACGCTGACGTGGACGGAGCTCACATTCGCACATTGCTTTTGACCTTCTTCTTCCGGTACATGAAGCCCCTGATTGAATCCGGATACGTGTACATCGCTCAGCCCCCTCTGTACCAGGTGAAGAAGGGACGCAAGGAGCACTACTGCTACAGCGACCGGGAGCGGGAGCAGCTGATTCAAGAGATTGGTAACAAGGGAATCACCACCCAGCGCTACAAGGGCCTGGGGGAGATGAATCCCGATCAGCTCTGGGATACGACGATGGATCCCGAATCCCGTACTTTGTTGCAGATCACTCTTGAGGATGCCATGGAGGCCGATGAAGTGTTCACTGTTTTGATGGGAACCCGCGTTGAACCCCGGCGTGAGTTTATTCAAGACAATGCAGACGCAGTACGCCATCTGGATACGGTGGTGTGAGCCCGTGCTAAGCTCGGATTCGGAGGTGCCCTGTGGCTGAGTTTACACATGGAAAAATTGTAGATATCGCCCTGACGGACGAGATGAAGCAGAGCTATATTGATTATGCCATGAGCGTCATCGTTAATCGGGCCCTTCCCGATGTCAGGGATGGGCTCAAGCCTGTTCACCGGCGGATACTGTACGCCATGGATGACATGGGATTAACCCCATCCAAACCCTATTTGAAGTCAGCCCGTATTGTGGGTGAGGTGATGGGTAAATACCATCCCCATGGAGACCAGGCGCTCTACGCTACGACGGTGCGGATGGCTCAGGACTTCAACATGCGGTATCCTCTGGTAGATGGGCACGGGAATTTCGGTTCCGTTGATGGAGACTCTGCCGCCGCCATGCGATACACGGAGGTCCGCATGGATGCCATGGCGACCCATATTCTCACGGATCTCGACAAGGATACCGTTGACTTTGCGCCGAATTTTGACGATAGCCTCAAGGAGCCCGTGGTCTTGCCCTGTCGCTTCCCCAACCTGCTGGTCAATGGATCTTCGGGTATCGCAGTTGGCATGGCCACCAACATTCCCCCACATAATCTGGGGGAGGTTACCGATGCCATCCTCGCCATGATCGACAACCCGGAGATCACCGCTGAGGAACTGATGGAGTATATTCCTGGCCCTGACTTTCCGACGGGTGGAGTGATCGTGGGAAGGGATGCGATTCACAAAGCCTACACGACCGGAAGGGGGATTATCACCATTCGGGGCGTCGCCCGGATCGAGACCCTTTCGGGCGGGAAATCCCGCGTGGTGATAACTGAGCTTCCCTACCAGGTCAACAAAGCGAAGCTCATAGAGAAGATCGCCGCACTGGTCAGGGACAAGCAGATCCAGGGGGTCACCGATCTTCGCGACGAGAGCGATCGTGACGGGATGCGTGTGGTCATTGAGGTCTCGAGGGTGGGCAACCCAGCCGTCATCCTCAACATCCTGTATAAGAACACGGCCCTGCAGGGTAGTTTCGGCATCATCATGTTAGCCCTGGTCGGCAATCACCCCAAGGTTATGCCGCTGAACGAGGTGATCAGCCATTATCTTGTTCACCAGAAAGAGGTCATCGAGAGACGTACGCGTTTCCTCCTGGAGAGGGCCGAAGCCAGGGCCCACATACTGGAGGGGTTGCTGAGGGCCCTCGATGAGATTGACCGGGTCATAAGCATCATTCGCGGCAGCCAGACCGTTGATCTTGCCCGTAGGGGCCTGATCGAAGCCTTCGAGTTCAGCGAGAAGCAGGCCCAGGCTATCTTGGACATGCGACTCCAGCGATTGACCGGTCTTGAGCGCGAGAAGGTTCAGAGCGAATACGATGACATCCTCAAGACGATCGATTATTACCGCTCCGTCCTGGGAGATGAAATCCTTGTTTACGGGATCATCCGCGACGAGCTGACCCAGATTACCGAGAAGTTCGGAGACGAGAGGCGAACTCAAATCATCTCCAGGGAAGGTGAGCTTCTCACCGAAGACCTGATCGCCGAGGAGGATGTAGTGGTGACACTCAGTCACCAGGGCTATGTGAAACGCATGCCCGTTAATACCTATCGGCGTCAGCGCAGGGGCGGCAGGGGCATTCTGGGGATGACCACGAAAGAAGACGACTTTGTCGAGCAAATGTTCATAACAGGTACTCACCATTACCTGTTATTTTTCACCAACGCCGGCAAGATGTATCGTCTTCGGGCCCATCAAGTCCCTGAAGGAACCCGGCGTTCCCGTGGAACTGCCGTCATTAACCTCATCCCCCTTATGCCGGGCGAGAGGGTGACAGCAGTCATCGCACTGCGTAGCTTTGACGCAGAGGGCTACATTTTCATGGCCACAGAGATGGGGTATGTCAAGAAGGTTGAGTTGAGTGAGATGGACTCACCCAGGCGGAGTGGCCTCGTTGCCCTCTCCCTTTCTGATGGCGATCAGCTGATCGGCGTAAAAATGACCGACGGAGATCGAGAAATACTGATGGTTACCCGGGAGGGGCAGTCGATCCGTTTCCACGAAGATGATGTGCGCCCCATGGGGCGCAATGCTCGCGGTGTGATTGGGGTGCGCCTCGAAGAGGGGGACCTTGTGGTGGGCATGGAGACGGCAGATGACGATGCGGATGTCCTGGTGGTAACCGAAAAGGGTTTTGGCAAGCGCACGATCATGAAGGAGTACAGTCTCCAGGGTCGAGGCGGCAAGGGCCTTAAGACCATCAAGATGACGGACAGGACCGGGTTGATTGCCGGCGTCAAGGTGGTCAAGCAGGGCAATGAGCTGATGGTGGTTACGGTTCATGGTGTGATCATCCGGTTCTCCGTGGATTCGATATCTCGGCTGGGACGCAATACCCAGGGTGTGAAGGTTATGCGACCGGGCGAGGATGACCGTGTGGTCTCTGTCGCTCATCTCGTCGCCCCCGAAAACGGACCAGAGAATGACGAAGAGGAGATTTCGGAGCAGGATTGAGTGGGAGTGAGTTCGTATGCCTCTGCAGGTTGGGAAGATACCACCACGGCTGTTAGAGGGATTGGTCCTGAAGAATCTGGGCTGCAAACGGGACGAGGTTGTTGTCCCGGCCGCCTTTGGCGAGGATTCCAGCGTATTGGATCTGGGCGGAAGCAACGTGATCTTGTCCACGGATCCCATAACAGCTGCCGGAGCAGATGCCGGCCGCCTGGCCGTCATCGTGTCGTGTAACGATGTGGCTGCATCTGGGGGTGAACCGGTCGGCATCCTGCTCACCATCATTCTGCCTCCCGATGCTACGGCAGCAGATCTGGAGCAGATCATGCTGCAGGCTCATGAGACGGCAAAAGAGCTGTCCGTCGAGATTATCGGAGGGCACACTGAGGTTGTTCCCCACGTTGGACAGCCTATTCTCTCGAGCACCGCGGTCGGTAAGGCCTTTGAAAATGCCGTCCACTGGCCGATTCTCAGTTCGTCCAGCAAGGAGGGCGATCTACTGATCCTGACAAAGAGCGCTGGACTGGAAGGCACTGCGATACTGGCCGCAGATTTTGCCGACGTACTGCGTCAACGTGGTGTCTCTGAGGCAACGCTCTCGGCGGGCGAAATGATGGGGCAGACCATCAGCATCATCGATGAGGCGCGAATCGCAACGGGTGCGGGAGCCAGGGCCATGCACGACGTCACAGAGGGTGGTGTGCTCGGGGCGGCCTACGAGATGATCGTTGCTTCCGACCGTGGTGCGATCATCTATGAGGATCAGATCCCCATCTCCGATTGCACCCGCGAGATTTGCGCGGCGATGGAGCTGGATCCCCTGCGGTTAATATCGAGCGGCGCACTGCTCATTGCAGCGCCTCCTGACGCCTCTGTTCTTGACGATCTGGCTCGGGCAGACATAGCGGGTTCTGTGATTGGAGAGATTACCCGGGGGCAAGACATTATGCTGAGGCGTGAGCTACCGGGCGGCGGTGAAACACTGATACCGGTTCAGCCGCCTGGGCGCGATGAGATATGGAGGGCCTATGCAAGGTTCCGGACGGGCGAAGATGGGGAATAGATCGACATAATGTGAGGTATTTCCCGGGAAATATTGATCGTGGGCCTTCTTGCATTCCCCTGCAGATTGGATTATATTGAAGGACAATAGAAAATACACCCATGAACAGGCAGTATCTTCTGGCGTCGACAGAGAGCCGGGTTGCTGTGAACCGGTGTCGCTGGAGCGGTATTTTCCACCTGGGAGGTTCCGGTGAGGGCCCAAAGCCCTGAACCGGACGGTTGGACCCGATAGCGTCCTCAAGATGGGTCCGGGTTTTCGTTCGGACCAAGCGGGGTGGTACCGCGGGCACAGAGCTCGTCCCTAGGGGGGGCGGGTTTTTTTATTGGCGCGGATTGCGGAGGGGGCACGGATGATATGCAACGGCATCACGAAGACGACCTGAGTGAGATTATCGAGGTGGCCCACCGCGCCTATGGGCATAGGCTCGTTCCAGGCGCTTCGGGCAATGTGAGCGTACGCAGTCATGACGATACAGACTCAGAGTTCCTGATTTCCGCCTCCGGGACATGCTTGGGATACCTGGCGCCCGAGCAGTTGGTGCCATTTCCCACCGGCGGAACCGAAGCCCGCCAGCCTTCTTCGGAGGCCAAGCTCCATGCGGCTCTGTACCGTGCTCTTCCCCGGGCGAGGGCACTGTTGCACTATCATGGCACCTGGACGATACTCGCGGCCGAGGCATGTGAAGCGGAGCACGAATGGCGACCCTCCCTGGCCCTGCCGGAGTTCACTGCCTTTGCTCCCGGAAGGGTGGTTGGAGTTGTGCCAGCGGTCGCCGCGGGTAGTTACGAACTTGCCCTTCAAGCGGCATCTTTAGCCCGGCGATTCTGCGCGTCCGGCCTGATACTACGGGGGCACGGGGGCATCACATGGGGGCCGAGTCCGCAACAGGCATTGTTCCATGCTGAAACCCTTGAAAGCGCAGCAAAGATGGACTACCTGATCAGGTGCCGAAAGGAGATACACTGATGTTGACACCGATGAGATGGACCCAAGAGGGCCTCTACCTTCTGGATCAGCGTCTGCTTCCGCGTCATGAGCAGTGGAACCTATGCCAGACGCCGGAGGAAGCAGCACAGGCCATCAGGGACATGGTAGTACGAGGAGCACCTGCTCTGGGTCTCACAGCAGCCTATGGCATGGCCCTGGCCGCGCGACAGCTGGCGAGGGAGGAGAGGTGTCGCTCAACGGAGAGCGGTGGACACAAGGATCGAACCCTCCTTGAAGGGCCTTCCTACATGGATCGGATTTTTGAGGCGGCCACGATGCTCACAGACAGTCGCCCAACGGCGGTCAACCTGAGCTGGGCAGTGAAACAGCAGCTGGAGGTCGCTGCTCAGACGGTGGCCGCTTCAGGTGGAGTGGATGATCTATACGGTGCTCTCATCGACAAGGCCCAGAAGATGCATGAAGAGGACATCCTCA
>SKXF01000449.1 GCA_007128555.1 Clostridia bacterium
CGCGCGGGACAGTTATCGACGGGTGGGCACTGCCGGTGGACAGTGCACGATGGGTTCCCTGGGGCAGGCGCAGCCGCCCCAGGGATGGAAGATCAGGGACCATACAGGGCTTCTGTCTTGCGCTTGATGTAGTCGAGGAAGGGTCCGGTATTGAACTCTTCCCCGGTGGCCTGCCGGACGAGCTCCCTCGGCGGGAGTTTCTGCCCGTGGGCATGAACGTTCTGCTGCATCCAGGCGAGCAGTTCAGAGAAGTCACCCTGTCGGAACTGTTCCTTCATGTCAGGGTGTTCCCGGAGAGCAGCCCCGAACAGCTGGGCGGAAATCACGTTCCCCAGGGTGTAGCTGATGAAGGATGATCCAAAGCCACCCGACCAGTGTATGTCCTGCAGGACACCGTCTAAAGGGTCCTCAGGGGTGATGCCCAGGTAGTTTTCGAACTTCTCATTCCAGGCCTCGGGCATGTCCTCGAGGGATAGCTCACCTTGAAAGGCGGCCTTCTCCAGCTCGAAGCGGATGATGATGTGCACATTGTACGTGACCTCGTCCGCCTCGACCCGGATGAAGGAGGGTTGAACGCGGTTGACGGCCCGGTAGAAGTCGCCGTGAGAAATCCCCTCTGTCTGCTTTGGAAAATGCTTTTGCACTTCAGGATAGAAGAAATCCCAGAACTCCGGGGAGCGCCCCACGATGTTCTCCCAGAGCCGAGATTGGGACTCGTGCATCCCTCCCGAGGTTGATGTGGCAAGGGTCGATCGCTCCCATTTCCGGGGGAATCCCTGCTCGTAGGTACCGTGGCCGGCTTCGTGTAGGGAGGCAAAAAAGGCGGATGAGAAGTCGCTGTTTCGGATGCGTGTCGTGATCCGGACATCATCGATGGAAAAGGAGGTGGTGAAGGGGTGGACGGAGATGTCCTGCCTTCCTCGTCCCTGTAGGTCGAAGCCGATAGCCCGCACGGCCTTCAGCGTCAGGTCCCATTGGGTGTCAGGATCATAATACTGGTGCAGGACGACATCGTCGACGGCGCCTGGCTGCTCCGAGACCTGGTTGATCAGCGGGATCAGGACCTCCTTGAGTTCGGAGAAGACGGATTCGACTCCCTTGACATCGAAGCCAGGTTCTCGCTGGTCGATGAGAACGTCCAGGGGAGGGGAACCGGCGTCCAGGGCCTCTGCTATGCGACGACTCATGTCGAAGTTTCGCTTCAGTGCGGGCAGGAAGCGGGAGAAATCACGGGCTTCTCGCGCTCTGAGCCAGGCCTGCAGTCCCTCGGCTGATGCCGTGATCCTCTCGCGGGCAAGGTTTTCGGGTATCCGCGTGGCTTTTTCGTATTCCCGGGCGACCGCTCTCAACGTGGCGGCCTCGTCGGAGGAACAGCAGAGGGAATCCTGGAAGCTCCCCAGTCTGTTCAGAAGATCGCCGATACGCGGATCGGTCATGTGCCGGTGAAGGACTCCGGTGAGGGTCACCAGCTGTTCCTTACGCGCCTCGGCCCCCGCCGGGGGCATGTTGCACTGCATGTCCCAGTGAGCGAGGGCCGCCAGCCTGGACAGGTTCCTGATCTCAGCCATTCGGTCTGTGAGGTCTTGATACTCCGGAGGCGCTGTGTTCATCTCGATCATCCTCTCCCTGGAGGGAATCTTCTCCACTTCTGGCGCGCTTCCTTCCTCAACGGTCCTGCTTGGTGTACATTTTAGAAAGGAAGAAGCATGGGGAGGGATGATGCCTATGAGGGTAGCCTTGCTGGGAGATCCCATTTTACGCCAGCGCTGTCGACCGGTTGCCAGCATCGAAGATGAGGAGTTGGACGCTCTCGTGACCAGGTTGCAGTGCACGCTGTATGATGTGCGTGAGGAGCTGGGTTTCGGCCGCGGGATCGCGGCGCCCCAGGTGGGTAGTGATCTCCAGGTGATTTTCGTGGATGCTGGGGAGCCCATGACCCTGGTCAATCCGACGATTATCTCGCGGTCCGACGAGACCTTCGAGCTCTGGGATGATTGCCTGAGTCTGCCATCACTTCTTGTCAGGGTGCGCAGGCACTCCCGGATTTCGATCGCCTTCACGGACCTCGAGGGTCAGGAAAGGACCGTCCACGCCGAGGGAGACCTGTCGGAGCTCCTGCAGCATGAGATGGATCATCTCGACGGCAGGTTGATCCTTGATCGTGGGCACGGGGAGAACCCGGTATACTTGCGGGAGGAGTGGAAGAGACAGTTTGCCAGCGGTTAGCCGTTTTCACCGGCCACGTCTTCAACTATACTGGGGACGATGGATCGGTGATTGGACGGGAGATGGCCCAACCTGATCAGGGCAGAAGATGCGGAGGGCATTGCCATGAAGAACAATATGATCCCTGTCGTCGAGATTTCACCTGATGTGGGTGATCTTTGGGCCGAAGTGGACCTGGGGATCGTCGGTCAGAACACCCGGGCGGTGCGCTCGGTCTTAAACGAAGATACCCGTCTTGCAGCAGTGGTAAAGGGCGATGGTTATGGTCATGGTTCCTTTGCGGTTGCTCGAGAGGCACAGAAGAACGGCGCAACGGATACCGTTGTATCGACCGTCATGGAGGGCGTGGAACTCAGGCTGCAGGGTCTCGAGGGCCCGGTCCTGGTCATGGGTGCTGTGAGCCCCGGACAGGCCGACCTGGTGGTCAGCAAGGACCTGTCGCCGATTGTCTTCACCGATGCAACCGCGATGGCCTTGTCTGAGGCTGCCCTGCAGATGGATGCAAAGGTGAAGGTGCATCTCAAGATTGACACCGGCCTGTCCCGGTATGGTGTTGCCATGGGCGGTGTACTGGACTTCATGGATCGCATGGCATCCCTGGAGGGCCTGGAGTGGGAGGGGGTCTGCACACATCTCGCCCGAGCCTTTGTTCCGAATGACAGGATGACCCAGGTGCAGGCAGAACGGTTCCGATCCGCCGTCCGTGCATTGGAAGCGGCCGGCTATCATTTTTCGTGCAAGCACATCGCCAACAGTGCGGCGCTGGTTTCCCATCCTGAGCTGGAGATGGACATGGTACGGGTCGGGAACCTGATTTACGGGCAGGAGCCCCTGGCGGGCTCCCGGGGGGAACTGGCGGCGGTCAGGCCGGCTTTTCGCCTTTTTGGACGCATCACGGCCGTAAGGGATATGAGGCCAGGTGAGACCGGGGGGTATGGTGCCGAGTTCACTGCCCGTAGGCCGACGCGGGCGGCGGTGATCCCGGCTGGTTTCGGTGATGGATGGGGTGTTGAACCGCGCACCGCGGCATATCGCAAGAGCGTTCTTTTCAAGGAGATGTTGCGAGCACTGGCAGAGCGCCTGGGGCTGGATCGACGGTTCTTCCGTGCTCCCAACGGTGCGGTTCAGATTGAGGATCAGGTGTGCCCCATACTGGGGCGCGTGGCCATGGGACAGGCCCTGGTGGACGTCTCTGGGGTTGCCGGGGCGAAACCGGGCACCGTTGCCTACCTGCACTGCCGTTCCCCCCTGATCAATCGTCGAGTGCCCAGGCTGTATGTCAGAGATGGTGGCGTGGTTGGCATGCGGACGGTGTTTGGCCATGTGTCCGAGGACGTTTCATTCAAGGAGGGGGACGAACTCACGGAAGCCGAAGTGGCTGTCGCTTTCCAGGACGGTTCGCCCGGTGGAGCCCAGCCGCAATGATGCCCGGGGGGAGAGTGATCAGTGATGACGTATCGAATCTTGCAGGTTGATGCGTTCACGGACCAGGTTTTCGGGGGCAATCCAGCCGGGGTAGTCCCCGGAGCCGAGGGGTTGACCGGGGAGCAGATGCAGCAGATTGCCCGGGAGATGAACGTTTCTGAGACAGCCTTCCTGGTGGAAGAGGAGGAGGGGTGTTTTGACGTTCGATTCTTCACACCCATCGAAGAGGTCGACCTGTGCGGTCACGCCACCATTGCGGCATTTTGGCTCCTGGCCCTGGAGCGCAGAGTGAAGAGAATCGGTGATCGATCGACGGTCCACCAGCGTACCAGGGCGGGCCAGCTGGAAGTGGACATCTATTACCGGGGCGACCATCCGGCGAGGGTGATGATGACCCAGGTCCCCCCTCGATTCATGGGTGGTGGGGGATGGGAACCGGGGCTCGAGGAGGCCCTGGGGCTGTCAGGACGCGATGGATTCTCCCACATGCCCCTACCCGAGGTGATTTCGACGGGACTGCCCGATCTCATTATACCTTTTCCCGACCGCCAGAGTTTGTGGTCCCTTTCCCCCGACCTTCCGGCCCTGGCCGATTTCTGCCGAAACAGAGACATCATCAGCGTCCACTGCTTTACCCTCGATACCCTGGTCGAAGGCAACACTGCCCACTGTCGCGACTTCTCGCCCGCCGTGGGTGTCCCCGAGGAGGCGGCCACGGGAACGGCCAGTGGCGCCACTGCGGCCTACCTGGTCCGTCACGGGCTGGTGGATCCAGGGGGAGCCGGTTTTGTCGCAATGACCCTGGAGCAGGGGCACATCCTCGGTCGACCAAGTACCATTTACGCCGAAGCTGACATCGAAAAAGGTCAGTCCGTTGGGATCCGGGTCGGCGGTGAAGCCCGAGTCGTCATCGATGGGGTTTTGAGGATCTGAGCTTGAGCGGGAGGTTTTTCCTTCACAACAACGAAGTCTACCCTTGAGGCGCCCTGTGATGATTTGCCGATGATGCAGGGGAAGGCCTCTATGAGGCGATGGGCTGTCGTGAGCTCGAACCCCAGCCCGGATCGGATCTCGTGTGGATCGGCGGGTCTTTCTGCGTTAAACTGCCTGTCATGGGATCGACATTCGGGTTGCGTGGATCCGCCTTTGCCTCGACACCCTTGCCATGGACGGTGAGGAGGAATGGTTGCTACTCCCCAAGCTTATGCTGCCCACATCGGGCCGAGGATCCTACGAGAGGGAGGCAATGCCTTCGATGCGGCCGTGATGTTTGACCAGGAAGGTATCTTTCCCGGAGGCTCTGACGCCTGGGGGGGATGGGACCGGAGGTTAGTTGACATGACAAGAGACGGGGAAGTGCTTGTTCCCATAAGATGCCCAAAGTGCAGTCGTTTCCTGGCCCATGTGATCCCGCGGGCACGGGTCATGTGTCCCCAGTGCAGGGTGTGGATCAGGCCCGGGAGACGAGTTGACATTGAACAGTCCACGCTCCTTGGGAACCTGGTCAACAGAAGATAACCATCTCCGCCCCCTTCATCGGAGATGGTATCGCGGGTCATGGGTGTCGGTGATAGCTGAAGCGGTCTCCTGTGCTGAAGGGATGGTGCCGGTCACCGAACCGTTCCTCCAGGGCTCCCTCTGCCGCTTCCCCCGTGCAGTGACCCGGGCGGATCTCGGCCGGGTTGAGTTCGTGCAGTCCCTGCACCGTTGATTCCAGTCGGTTCTCGCCTGCCCCGATCAGATGCAGCCCCCCTATGAGGGACGGTCTTTCTCCTGCGCCGAGGACGGTCCGGGCGTGCAGCAGCGTGTTCACGGCCCCGGCATGACTGCAGCCTGTGATCACCACGGGGCCCGCAGACCCAAGGTCGAACAGCATGGCCATATCATCGGGGTCGTTGTCGGGGACCAGGCAGCCGTCTTCGAGGGTGAACTGGCCCTCTCTCGGCTCTTCAAAGGGGGTTGTCCTGGGGATGGAACCGCTCACCCAGACCCCGGGGAAGATCTGGGCCGGTTCGCGCAGCAGGATCAGGCGGGAGGACGGGATTCGATCCCAGGTTTCGCGGCCAGGGCTAATCCGCTGCAGGCGATTCCTGGTCGTCACCGCCGCCCGGGTGATCTCGGGGTGGGCCACCACCGTGAACTCGGCTTCATGGGCGTCGAGGATTGACGATAGTCCGCCGGTGTGATCGAGGTGACCGTGGGACAGGAACACGGCGTCGAGGTCACCAGGGCTTACCTGCAGCGTTCCCAGGTTGTGTTTCAGCAGGTCGCCGCTTGCCCCGGTGTCAAAGAGGATCCTCCTGGATCTTCGACCCGTCCAGTGGCAGTCCAGGAGCAGGGACAGGCCGTGTTCAGACCATAATGGGCTGCCGTGCCGGGTTCTATTGGTGATGATGACCGTGACATCAAGTTGTTCCAGCTGGCGAGGTCTTGAATCGGGCAAAGTGTTCGCCTCCTTTTGGTGAACAGGTACGCCCCGGGGAGGCCAAAACCCTCCCCAGGAGATCCCTGTGTGTGCGGGGGTGTTGCTCCAGGCGGATTCGGGGAGCTGCGAAGGTGTCTAAGGGGTCTGCCTGTGAAGGTTATGCACTGGATCTGTGGATGTGGATCGATGAATACTCCGATGGTCGAGAGGGATGGTGCCGATGGCAGAGATTCTTGTGACAGGGTTCGAACCTTTTGGAGGCAGTGGAACTAATCCCTCAGGCGAGGTTGCACGGGCCCTGGATGGCTCTGTGGTGAACGGGAACCGGGTGATGGGTGTCGTCTTGCCGGTCAGCTGGGCCGATTCTCACCGGGAGCTGTATCGTGCAATTGAAGACGTAAAGCCCGGCGCGATTGTCTGCCTGGGACAGAGTGGTCGCGGGTTCATCGCCCTCGAGCGCATAGCGATCAACTGCTGTGAGGGCAAGGATAATGACGGGGTGGAGGGCGGTGGCCGCCCGGTGATCGGCGGTGCGCCCGACGGTTTGTTTACCCAGCTCCCGCTGGGATGTCTCAGGGATGCGCTGAACGGGGCGGGCATCCCGGCCGAGATCTCCAACAGCGCGGGCACCTACCTGTGTAACTACGTCATGTACGGTCTGCTACATTACCTGGGGGAGGCCGGCGATACCCTGGCTGCGGGCTTCGTGCATGTGCCCTCGCTACCGAGGCAAGTTGTGTCAGGGAAGGGGCGTGGCAAACCCAGCATGAGCCAGGACCTGATCGACGAGGCTGTGCGGGTGATACTGAGCGTACTTGGTTAGTTTGCCAACACTCTCATTAAATTCCCTTGACAGTCGCCCCCCGGGCGTTGTGGCTTGCACAGTTTGCAGCTATAATCAGAGTGCAAACACACAGACTATCTGACATAGAGCGAGGGGATACATCGTGAGTCGCCACGTCATCGCCGTATCGTTGACCGCCATCATGCTCATCGTCGCATTTGCCGGTGGCACCTCGTGGGCTGAAGGGCTTCCAGGTATTGTCACCTCATCTTTCCATGATGTTTCATCAGATCACCCAAACGCCCGTGACTTTGCCCTGCTGCAGATCCTGGGCATCTTCGAGGGGTACGGTGACGGCACGGTTCGCCCGGACCATCCCCTGACGCGCTCGGAGTTTGCCAAGGTGGCCGTGACCCTCCTCAACAAGCAGGACCAGGTTGAGGCCATCACCGGATGGGACCACCCCGACTTCAGGGATGGGGATCAGATTGCGCCCGTGTGGTGGGGGTGGATCAACGTGGCCCATTCGCTGGGGCTTCTCAGGGGCTATGAGGACAACACCTTCCGTCATCGAGCCAATATTACCCTCGCCGAGGTGATCACGGTGCTTCTTCGGGTCGCTGGATACGAGGATTTCCTGGAGGACCTGAGTTATCCCCACGGATACGTTGCCATGGCAGAGCAGCTTGGGCTCACCCGTGGTGTGGACCTGGCACCCTATTTGCCTGTGACGCGGGCGGAAATGGCGACCATGGCCGTCAATGCATTGAAGTTGAACCCTCCCGATTCAACGGGTTCCCCGGCTGATGACCGGGTGTCCGGTTACCGCCCCAGTCTGCTGGATCGCAGGGATGAGCGGATCGCTGGGCTTGTTTCGGCTGTCAGCGACGAGGGGTTGAAGATCGACGGCGCGGTTTATCCCCTGGGTCCTTCCGTTTACCTTTTCGATGCGGATCAGCTGCAATCTCTGCCGGGGCAGTGGGTTTCAGCCTACAGGAGGCCGACCGGTGAGGTGGGCTACATTGAGACGGCGCCGGCACCGACCGCGTTCAGCGGGGTGCTGGGCGATATTGACGTCGTGAACAGGCGCCTTCGGGTTGAGGGGCGTTGGGTGAAATGGATCCCCGAGGATGCCGACCTGGAACAGACCCGGTGGCTGATCAACGGAAGGATGTTGTCCCAGGCCGATGCGCTGCGCAAGCTCTCCGCGGCTGGCGAAGCGGTCGAGGTCAGGGTTTCTGCCAGGGAGGACTGGGCAGAGGAGATCGAGGCCCTTGTGTGGGATGTCCCCGAGGTGACGGTTGCCGGCGAAGCCGTGCAGACGCCCGGGGGATGGCTCCTTCCGATCGAGTACATGTCGGCACGCCGCGAGGTGATCCGGCGAGAGATCTTGTTCGGCTGGCAGGCACTGCCCCTGACAGCGGGCGGGGACGGGGAGATTGCGCGGGTTGACGACTTGCAGAAGGGCGACGTCATGCGAGCGGCAACGGGCGGTGCTTTCGGCATGGGTCCTGATGATCCGGTCTCCGCCAGCAGGTTGTACCGGGTCCAGGTCCGCCGCAATATCGTGTCGGGCAGTGTCGAGCAGGTGAGCGTTCTCCACGAGGAGGGTGATCTTCTTTTCGTATTTGAGCTCGAAGATGGGACCAAGGTGAGGCTAAGGCGCGGCGGCTTCCTCGGCGCCGAGTCCGACATGAGCCTCAATGATCTTTACCATGCCAGCTGGGTCACCTTTGCCCTGGGCTTTGACGGGTATGCCCGAAGAGCCCTCGAGGCGAGAGTAGAGGGCACGAAGTCCAAGTATGTGAAGCTCCTGACGGTCGAGCATGTGACCGAGAATGATCACATCCGCGAATCGCTCCTCGTTGTGGATGAGGCGGGCGAGGCCGTGGCCTATCAACTGGCTTTTCCAGCCCTGTGGGCACTGTTCGTGGATGATTCACTGGAGCTCAGGCGGGATCGACTGGTGCAGATCGAGGTGAACGATGCGGGCAAGTGCGAGGGCGTGCTTTCCTGGGTGGAGGAGGACCCCCTTTCCGGCACCTTTGTGGTGGTCTTTGTGGACGCGGCCGAGAGTTTCGTGATGGTCCGCCGGACCTCTGCTTCCATCCTGCACACCTCTTCGGACTCGCCAGATTCCGGCGACGATGTCATGGTGGCGGTGGATGCGGCTGTGTATACTTCCGGTGGAAAATACGTCGGCGTGGCGTCGCTGAAGATTGGGCAGACGGTGTGGATCTACAAAGATGACGCGGGCGATGTGGCCCTCATTGAGGTTGAGGGACCGTAGGGTGGCGTTCCGCCGTGGAGAAACGACCCGATGTGAATTCGATTGTGAGCCAGTACCTACCCGGGCGTACCTGCACGATACATCCCCTGTCCGGTGGGCACTTGTCCGAGGTGTACCGGGTGGATCTGTCCGACGGGCAGCTCATCCTCCGGGTGAGGCCGGAGGTGTTCCGCAGGGAGCATGTCCAGGCAGACCACGCACTCCTGGAGTACCTTTCCAA
>SKXF01000020.1 GCA_007128555.1 Clostridia bacterium
CACGTTCAACAAACCATGCCGCGATGTTCGCTGTCAGGATCGCCATGAAGCCTATACCGAGCACCATGACGCCGATGGCAAGAAGACGCCCTCCCGTGGTCTCAGGCGCTATGTCACCGTATCCTACGGTGGTCATCGTTGTGACGGCCCACCACATGCCGTCAAGAAGGGAATCGGTGGATTCGCCACCTTCTATCAGGAAGAACACGGTGCCCGCTGCCATGATCAGTACCACTGTCACCAACAGCACGAAGTGCAGGGAGTTCTTCTTCAGAACACGATTGGCCCCGCCCAGGGCGCGCCCAGCGAAGGCGAGTAGACGGAGAAACCTGCTGAGCCTGGCCACTCTCGCAATACGGGCAGCTCTTGCCGCCCGGAACAGGCGAAGTGACCGCAGAGACCGCAGGGCCCGCACGCCAGCCATGGCCTCCGGCATGAAGATCGGGGGAGACACCACGATGATGACAACATCCAGCCAGGCGCGCTTCGTGTAGGCCCATCGGTCCGGTACGACGGCCATCATGAGAGCGTACTCTGCAACAAAGGCCAACCAGATAAAGATGTTGGCAATCCACGTAGCCGTGGCGAGGGCAGGTGACGTGGTGGTGTACTCGATGAAGAGCACGGGAATCACAGCGACAGATATGATGATCATTGGGATTTCCATCTTTTTTGCCAGGACTTCGTGTCTGGGCTCCATAGAAAATCGAAGGGACCTCGCAATCTCAGGGTCTCGTGGCTCTAACCACATCGTCGGCGCAAGGGTCGCCGGGCATTAGCTCCGCCCCCTTAATGCTGTTATCGGCTCCCTGGTCTCGCTCCCAGCCGCACCCGCTGCGTTGTGCCGCAGTGCGGGGGCATTGGGCAGGTGCTGAAGGCCCAATGCCCCGGAAGTTCCAGGTCGTGCGATTACACGGAGATGATTCATCCAATCCGGCCATCCTCAGGGTATTGCTGCACCCTCAAGAAAGCGGAGCAGGTCCGAATCGGACCGGAGCACGAGCATGGTTCCATCACCGATGAACCTCGAGTAGGCGTCCAACCGTCGCGTGAACTGGAAGAATTCCTCGTCCTGCCCAAAGGCCTGGGCGTAGATCTCTGCTGCTCGGGCGTCACCTTCACCGCGCAGGCGCTCGGAGCGCTCGTAAGCCTCGGCCAGGATGATCGTGGCCTGGCGCGCCGCATCTGCCCGGATCTCGTTGCCCCGCTCCTCACCCTCGGCCCGGTAGCGCATGGCAATCCGGTGACGCTCTGCCTGCATTCGGGCGAAGATGCTGTCCTGCACTTCCTCCGGCAGGTCTGTTCGCTTGATGCGAGTATCATAGACCTCTATGCCCAGCTGTGCTGCCAGCACCTGGACTTCCGTGGCCACCGTGTCCATGACTTCCTCGCGGTCCTCGCGTATGAGGTCAATGAAGTCTCGTCGCGCCACCTCCTGGCGCAGCCGGGCACCTACGATCTCATCGAGACGTGCCTGGGCCACTGCCTCAGTTCGGACCCTCCGGTAGAACTCGTGGGGGTCGACGATGCGCCACCGCGTGACATAGTCGACGAGAACTCGCTTGCGATCCCGTGTCAGGAATTCTGCGGGTGCGCCATCTGCGCTGAGAACACGATTGTCCATCTTGTACAGCGCCTGGATCCAGGGAAGTTTGATGTGCAGGCCGGGCTCATGGATGGCTCCGACGAACTGGCCGAACTGGGTTATGATGGCGATCTCCGTCTCATCCAGCGTATAGAGGGCCTGGCTTCCGGTAAGAGCCAGGGCCACGATCAGCACCACCAGTAACGTTTCTCGCCCTTTCATCATCTGCTACCCCCTATCATGCGATCGAGGTTGAGCAACGGCAGGGCATTCCCGCCGATGTCAGGGTCGATGATAACCAGGTCGATGTCACCGTCGCCTAAGACGCTCTCAATGACCTCCAGGTACATGCGCTCCCGGGTCACCGATGGGGCGAGGACATATTCCGCGTAGACCTCGAGGAAGCGGGCCGCATCTCCCTGGGCCTCGAGAATGCGCTGCTCGCGGTAGGCCTCAGCGTCCGCCAGGATTCTCGCTGCATCACCCCGGGCACGGGGAACAATGTCTTCCCTGTAGCCCTCGGCTTCCTCGACCAGCCGCTCGCGATCCTCCAGGGCACGGACGACTTCATGGAAGGCGTCTTCGACCTGCGAAGGGGGATCCGCGGTGAGGATCCGGGCTTCACGAACGAGCAGGCCCGACTGGTAATCATCGAGGAGCTCCTGCAGCCGCAGGTGTGTAAGCTCCTGAACCTCTGCTCGACCCTCGGTCATGGTGAAGTCGATCGGAAAGCTGCCGACCACACCCCGAAGCGCGACTTCCGCTGCGCTGTGGAGCGCAGCCTCAGGATCGCGTACGCGGAAGACGAAGTCCGAGGGGTCTTTGACGATGTACTGAACGAACAGGTGGATCTTGAGGATGTTCTCATCTCCGGTGAGCATCAGTGCCTCCCGGTCCACCGTGCGGGTGCTGTCATCTCCCTCCATCCGGTAACCGATCGTCGTCCTGCGAATGGTATCCATGTCGACAATGGTCACGTGCTGAACAGGCCAGGGCAATCGATAGCGCAAGCCCGGGCCGGTGATTGCATGTTCCCGGCCGAATTGCCTGATCATACCCACCTCACCGGGCCCTACCGTATACAGTCCCGTCAGCAGCCAGATGGCGACAATGATGGCAGGGATGATCATCCAGAGCCGACTGTTGAGGATCCGGTCCAGGTCCTGTCCTTCGGGCCATGCTTCGATTGGTGCCCTTCGTTCATTCACCGATCAGCCTCCTTCACGTTGTTGTCGTTATCCCATAAGTACCGGAGGGCCAAAAGACACCCTCCGGCAGGTCTCAAGTATTCTACTGATGTTACCAGCAGGTGCCGGGTTCAGGTCTCCCGTAGAACTGAGCCCAGGGACCTGTCTGCCGGCACGGTCACCTGCACCGGGCCCTGGCGGACTCCGTGTTGCTTGTAGTGCTGTGTCTACCGCCTTCACATGGCCAGGACGGCAAACAGGTCCGGCCCAGGACGCCTCGATCCTGGACCGAGCGCAGTGCTGTATTAGTGTCCAGCATCAGGATGCACACGGGACACGCATTCTTAGGGTTTCGTGATGATTGTGTCGTCTCCTGCAGCTGTCTGCCATTGCCATCAAGGCCTGCGGTTCCAGGGGCCTGGCCACGTTGCCACCGAATACTCCTGTATGCCCCTCGGGGCACGATCCGCCTTCGGCTTCCAGGCTTTCCGTTGCGTCCCCATTTGCTGCTGATTTCGGGCACGAGACGACCGTGCGAAAGAGGATCACCCGTCAGCGACGTTGCGTTCGCCAGGCCCTGTTGGGCCGTTCCCAACGGGTGAGGGTCTTCCGGAGGCTCCATGGGGCACCGGGGGAGACATCCCGCCTGTTTCAGAAGCCTTGCAGCAGGGGTGTAATCCCGGTGCTGGGCTCGAAGGTCAGTGTTGTCATGCCTGTGACACGGGCAGGCCGAGTTGCCAATGGCTGAGGCGCAACGGGTGCGACTTCATACACTGCGGTCCGATCTGGGGTCCGTACTGGCGCACCGGTTGACCTGTACATGCCATGCATGGCCCGTACGGCAGGATGTCACCCTTCTGATGATGACAGGCCCTGATGGATCAATGCCCCTGCTCGAGCACTTCCCGGTAATACGCCTCGTACCTGGGCACAACCATGTTACTGTCAAACACGTTTTCAGCTCGCTGTCTCCCTGCCTCGCCCATGGAGGCCTGGAGTGTTTCACTCGACAGAACGGCCAGGGCATATTCTGCCATGGACGCCACGTCACCCACTGGGGCCAGGTAGCCCGTCTCCCCGTGGACCACAACTTCGGGCAATCCCCCGGTGTGGCTGGCGATCACTGGCACGCTGCAGGCCATGGCCTCCAGGGCAGCGAGGCCGAAGCTTTCCTTCTCCGACGGAAGAAGGAAAAGGTCAGCGGCGGACAGGAGGGGAAGGACCTCGTCCTGGTTACCCATAAACGTGACATCGTCGCTCACACCCAACCGGTCTGCAGATTCCTGTACTTTCAGGCGGTCAACTCCATCACCCACCAGGAGGAGGCAGGCTCTCATCTCCTGGCGAAGGCGGGCAAAGATCTCCACCACATCGGGCACCCGTTTGACCGGGCGAAAGTTGGAGATGTGCACGACGACCTTGCATTCAGGCTGAGGGCACCCCACCTTGTCGCGGGCATCCGGAATCCGGGAAAACCTCCTCGTGTTCACGAAATTGTGGATGACCTCGATCGAGTTAGGCACACCAAAGGCTTCGTAGGTGTCATCCCGTAGGCTCTGGGAAACGGCCGTTATGCCGTCGCTCTTTTCAATGCTGAAACGGGTGATGTGGGCGAAGGTGGGATCCCTTCCCACCAGGGTGATGTCGGTTCCATGCAGGGTGGTCACCACGCGGATCCCAGAATCGCCCAGGACCTCCCTGGCCATGTGGGCGCAGAAGGAGTGGGGGATGACGTAGTGGGCGTGTATGATGTCGAGTTTCTCCCTGTCGGCCAGCTCGGCAATCCTGTTGATCAGCGCCAGGGTATATGGCGGGTGTTTGAAGAGGGGATAGGCGAGCATGCTCACTTCGTGGTAGAACACGTTGCGGTGAAAGGCGTCCAGGCGAAAGGGCATCTGGTAGGAGATAAAATGAACGGTGTGACCTCTCAGGGCCAGCTCCTTGCCAAGTTCGGTGGCCACGACGCCACTGCCTCCATGGGTCGGATAGCAGACAATTCCGATTCTCACGGTTCTCTCCTCTCGCTCTGCTTCACAGGTGCTTCTCTGCGCCGCCGGCCCTTCAGGGTCGTGAGGTCTTCAAGGGGTTGTTTATCCTGGATGTAGATCCCCTCGCCGTAGGCGGCCTGGATCCTGGAGCCCATGTACTGATCCCGGCTTTGGAGGCCACTCATGAAGCCGGGATGGTTGACCAGGGTGCCCCACTGGGTGTCAGCCGGCAGGCCGAACTGGCTTTCATGGGCGTTAAGTGCTCCCATCTTGCGTTCGTAGTGTTCACTGATGTCCACGATGAAGGTGGGCTCGTCCACGTGGCCAAGAAAATACTGGGCCACGACCGACGGGCGGTGGGCCTCGCCCTCTGCCGGGTATTTCCTCAGCCCCGAGAGGTAGGCTGCCTCCCGCACCAGCTGGCTGGCTCTCAGGTGATCGGGGTGTCTGTCCAGGTGATACGATCCCATCACCACCTTCGGCCGGTAACGACGTATCACCTCAATGATGACACGCAGGCTCTCCTCGTTCACCTGCAGGCGTGCGTCAGGCAGCCCCAGGCATTCTCGTACCTCGACCCCCATGATTTCTGCGGCCCGCAGTGCTTCTTTCCTTCGGATATCGGCGGTCCCATTGGTCCCGGTCTCTCCCGCCGTCAGATCGACAACGCCGCACCTGTAGCCTTTGGTCGTGTGTTTGATCAGGGTCCCCCCCAGGCCGATCTCCACGTCATCGGGATGGGCCCCGAAGGCCATGATGTCCAGATTCATACAATCGCCTGCCTTCCCCTGGCAAATCCATGAACAGGATGCTTTTATCAGTCCCAGCTGAACAGGTAGTGCCCAGGTTCGCATGGGAACTCCGCCATGAGCTGATCCCAGAACTCCGGCCCGTACCTGAACAGGAAGCTGTAGATACCGAGGATCCGTTCCTGCAGCTTGCCCGTGGGGTGAAGCGCCTGGTCCAGGGCGTTGAAATGTCGGATCATGACCTGGTTCTGCTTCTTCTGCTCCGCCCGCGTCCTGTTCTCCAGGTAGCTCACCTGGTTGTAGACATGGTGCAGGTTTTTCTCGGTCAGATTCTCTAACTCGGGACTCAGCTGGGCAAGTGTTCCCTTCAAGTCGTCGTATTGTGCTGCCAGTTCCCTGCGCAGCTGCCCAAAGACATGATCAATATCAAGCCCGTCGGCGTGTTTCATTTCTTTGTCCAGAACGGCGTCCAGTCCTCCCAGGAGCGCCTCCTCTGGGATGTTATATCGCTGAATATATCGCTTCAGTCGGGGTTCTAACAGGGTGACCCAGGGGCGGGGCCAGAACACGGGTGGCTCAACTCCGAACAGGGGATACAGGGGGGCTGCCTGGGCCAGGTACGAGATTTCGCCCGCTCCCAGCATGAAAGCCACCGTGGGGAAGATGGTGTCCTGGACCAGGGGCCGCAGAAGGGCGTTGGGACCGAGGGATTCCGGCTGCAGTCGGGCCATGTCAAGGAGTTCCGGCTCTGTTCGCTGCACCGAGCCATCCCTGGTCACGTAGCGCTCATCGCGGTAGTGCAGGGCGCTGCGGCGTCCATTCATGATCATCAGCAATGTGGAGTCGGCGGCGCGATCTACCTGGAGATGGTAGCCTTCCTTCACCAGGGCTGCTTCCCGGTGAGCAAGGGTCACCTCGATGTCCTCGCGCAGTTGCACTGCCCGGTGCAGGACTCCCGAGGCCATTTCCCGGGCCTCGGGGAGCAGGGGGTCAAAGAACACCAGCCCCTGGCCGGAGAACAGCTGGGTCATCACTCGTGCGAACCATTCATCTGGAGTGGCGGATGCCTGCCGGGCCCCTTCCAGCTGTTCGACAATGCTGGGGGCAAATTCTGACTCGGGCAGCAGATCCGATAGGGCCTCCAATACCCTTTGGCCGGGCTCGTCCTGCAGTTTCAGCTGTCCCAAGGGTTCACCTCGATGTTCCAGTTCCAGCTGCAGTCGCTGGAGGTTACCCCTTCTGTCCAGAACGTGGCAGTGGTTGGCCTCAGGGAAATCGTGGTCCTCGCTGGCGATCCAGAATACGGGCGTCACGGGGCGCTGCAGGTCTGCCTCCAGCCGGGCAGCCAACTTGATGGCTGCCGCCGCCTTGTGGATGGTGTATAGGGGGCCGGACAGGAGGCCAGCCTGCTGGCCGCATAGGACTGCGACGCCATCCTCACAGCGGAGCTTCTGTATGTTTGCCTCTGTGGGAGCCTGGCATCCCAGTCTCCGATTGTACTCGGTTAGCATGCGGACCAGGCGCTCTCGATCTCCTCTGAAGCGGGTAGAGACGGCCTCCGCCCTCCCTGTCAGAATGCGTGGTGCGTCGTAGTGTTCCCCATAGAACTGCACCGCTTCAGGTCGATTGGCGACGTAATGCTCGTAGATTCCCGGAACGCTACTGCCGGGTAAAGGAAGAGGCTTTAGCATTTTGGAGTCCCCCAGGCATTCGCATCTTGTAGTGTTTAACTTGCGGCGACACTTGGCCGTTCTTCTCTGCGCCACGCTTTCATCTGTAATGTCAGTTCCGTCGACCGCGGACTGTGAGATATTCCCCGGCTGCACGTGCCTTCCTGGCATTCATGCATTCCCAATCTGTTTCCCGGGTTCTCCAAAGGTTGTGTGCGGAGAGGGCCCCTCGGATGGATGGGGTGATGCAGCTGGGTCCCGTCTGCCACAATCAGCTCTCACCGGATTCGCGCATACTCCCGAGTGTCTTCTCAAGTCAATTTTCACCGGGGCATTTTGATTCTAGCAGAAAGGGGCCGTTGATTTCTACCGTATCCCTTCATACCGACAGACTGTGCTCGTGGCAGGGCGCATGTCGCAGTTCTATGTTACGGGTATTGGATGAGTCCCCCTGTGCTTCTCCGTGACTCATGTCGGGTGAACTCATGATGATTCTGAGCGTGTGCCGCTGGCCGTGTCCTCGGTTATGTGAACTGCTGCCGGGACATCCATAGGTCTGAAGCGACTGAGTGCCCATGAAACGGCACGTCGTCGGATCCATCGGCAGGGCTGACGGGCAGAGGGGGGACCGAGTTGAGGGTTCCAGTCACTCGCGGCCTGTTCTCAAGACCTGCAATGAGGGTTGTGTGATAAGCATGGTTTCCTTCCGTGCTGCACGTGGTATCCTAGGTGTACTGACACTGACCTACTCTCCTGCTCTCGCAATTCCCCAGGCCCCTGGAGTTGCCCGCCGGCTGCCACGCGTCTCGGGTCAGCAGAGTTTGACGGAAACCGGGCTTTACTGCATCGACATGGGGAGGTCGTGCTGAGATGATCACCAGGGGGGTCAGGACGACGCGTAAACGGAGGACTCCAGGGACGGTTCGCATTCTCCTGGCCCTGGTGCTGGTTCTTGCAATCCTTCCGATGGTGCTTCCCCTGCCACCTCTCCGGGGCGCTAAACCCGTGAGGGAACTGGGCGGACCAGCGTCCTCCTGGGTGACGATCAAGGGGCTGGATTTCCACCAGGTCATCGAGGGCGGTGGCGAACCTGCGTTCGTCCTGGTGCACGGTTTTGGAGCCAGTACCTTCTCATGGCGCTATGTGATTGAAGGCCTCAGTGAACTGGGCACGGTGTTGGCCTACGACCGCCCCGGCTTCGGGTTGACCGAGCGGCTCCCTTCGGATGCAACTGCGACTCCGGACCTCTATGGTCCTGCACATGAGGCCGATCATCTCCTGGCGCTGATGGATGCCGCGGGAATCGAGAGAGCCGTTCTGATTGCGCATTCAGCTGGTTCGGCACCGGCCCTTGAGGTGGCCCAGTACTCGCCAGGCAGGGTGAAGGCCCTGGTTCTCATCGCTCCATCCCTGCCGACCCCACGTCGGACGTCCCCTCTGCTTTCCTTTCTGATCGACATCCCCCAGGCCGATCGCATCGGACCGATCCTCATGCGGCTCACCCCTCCGCTTCTGCAGCGGGGATTGAGGGAGGCATGGTCGGACCGGGATGCCCTCCCTGCCGATGTGCTGTCTGGATATCGCGTCCCGCTGCAGGCT
This sequence comes from Clostridia bacterium, assembly GCA_007128555.1. Next base: position 8,779 of record SKXF01000020.1, read on the forward strand.
GAGGACTGGGACCAGGGGCTGTGGCAGGTGCTCCGGACCCGGTTGGTGAGTGATCACCCGCCTGCTCCAGGGGCACCCGGGATGGGGGTTCTCGTGGTCACCGGTGACATGGATCGGATTGTCCGCCCTGATGCTAGCCAGCGGACTGCCACAGATCTCGATGCCCCCCTTGTGATCATGGAGCAAACGGGCCATCTACCCCACGAGGAGGATCCAGAGGCATTTCTATCCATCCTGCTGGGTTTTCTGCAGGATCACCGGATCATTCCGTGAGAGGGCGCACATCCGTTCACTTGTCCTGTTGACGTGGGACAGGAGCCGCACGCCTCACAGAGAAGATGTTAGTGAGACATCAAGTTCTGGCGCTCGTAGCCAGGGGAGGTTGTGACATGTTGAAAGCAGATCTCGCCGTGGTGGGTGGTACCATCGTCACGGTGGATAAAGGGCGCAGGATCATACCCGGGGGCTTGATCCTGATCACAGGCGATGAGATTGCCTATGTCGGCGAAGCAGATGGCGTGGCCTGGGAGGCACGAGAGA
>SKXF01000319.1 GCA_007128555.1 Clostridia bacterium
AGCCCCAGATAACAATCTGGGGTATCACGGTAAACTCAATCTTCTCCCGTCCGGACTATACCGTCGGCACTGGAGTTGCACCAGTTCAACTGCAGACGCAGTTCGTGGGCTGGCACGTGCTGTGCTTCACCACCGGTTGGGATTCATCAAGGAACTGACTCACCCGACCCCGAAGATTGCTAACTGTATTAGTAATGTATCACTATTATAAACTTAGAGCCCCTCATATGCAATATTGACATGGTACATGTTGAACGAACCCGGACCTGTTCCCAGACGTCAGGACAAGGAGGGTCCAACAATGCTGATGCTGATCGGTTGGGCAGGACTCATCACCGCAGCGATTGCCCTGGCGATGGCCGGATCGCTGCGGAGTATACCCCATCATCCGGCCCCCCTCATCTTGCTTGCCGTATCTATCCTGTGCCTGGTGTTTGCAGCTGGCGATACGGAAGAGCCCTTGGTCGTACAGATGTCGGTGGCCGAGATGAGGGAGGGCGCCCTGGAGATATCCTACCTGGATCTCGCCCAGGACATTGACAGGTACCGGGGTGCACCCCTGGTGGGGCAGGCAGAGGCCGCAGAGAGGGTATCCGAGAACAGCTTTCTCGTGAACCTGACCCGGGAAAACGGTACCTGGACCGACGTCGCCCACCTCGTCTTGAGGGGCGACGTGAAGGAGGCGCCGTTGTCCGAGGGTGATGTGATCCACTTTGTTGGGGTGATCTGGGGCGAACACACCTATCGTGTCGTACGGAGGACCCACAACTATCCCTACGGGCTGTACCTGACCGTGCCAGAAATACATGCTTACGAGATCACCCCGGAGGGCGACGGTTGAGTCGGCGCGGCGCAGGATGGCCCTGGGCCGCGCTCCCGAGATCCAGAAAGCGAGATGTGGATGAGCAGAGTGCGCGGCGCACTCCCCAACAGGTGCTACTTGGGATTCAGTATGGACAGCTCTTCTCGGCACCGTCCCTCTGAGTAATAGAGGCGGGGTACCCGTAGGGAGATCTTCCCCAGCAGCTGCCCCGTACTCATGCCTGCGCCTTTGCCCAGCTCAATGGCTGTTATGGCCGCATCTCCCTGGCTGCCGATCAGGACAACCTCGTCTCCCACCTGTACATTGGACACCCTCGATATGTCCAGCATGGCGAAATCGGTGCAGGTGCCAACCAGGGGGCAGGGCTGCCCCTTCACCAGCAGATCCGTCGAGCCGACGTGGTAGCTGGCCAGTCCATCCGTCCAGCCCAGGGGTAGAACGGCCACATCCGTGGGTTCGGTGACGGGGTGTTGCCCGTTGTAGCCGATCCACCAGCCGGCCGGCAGGGTCTTCACCTGGGCGACCCTTGTTGAATATGAGAGGACCGGGCGCAGGTCCAGGGGAGCCGATGCAATGTGGTTGATCCCGTACAGGAGGCCGCCGATGCGCACCATCTCCAGGTGCATGCTCTTAAACCTGGCGGCCGCCTGGGAAGCGGCCAGGTGTCTCTGCAGCCGATCAAAGGTTTCAAAGGGCGCACAGAAGTCCATGAACTTCTGATATTCTGACGTGTTGAGCTCCTCGTCGCCGCTGGGGTGACTCAGGTGAGAGCTGATGCCGACCAATTCGATGTGCGGGTCGAGAGCTCTTGCCGTGACCGCCGCTTCCTCACCCTCCTCGGGCATCAAGCCCATTCGTCCCAGGCCCACATCCGACTTGATGTGGTAGGGAAGGCGTTCGCCGAGCTGCTGTGCCAGCTGCGCCCACGCCTTGGCGCGCTCCATGTCGGCAAGGACAGGGGTGAGGGCAAAGTCAGCCATGGCGCGAAATTGGTTCGGCAGGGTGGCGCCCATGACCAGGATGTCACCCGGGATGCCATTTCTGCGCAGCTGGATCCCCTCGTCAACGAAGGCAACGGCGAAGGTCCTGCATCCCTGTTCCTGCAGGGCCCGGGCGACGGGCACGGCTCCGTGTCCGTAGGCTTCGCTTTTCACCACGGCAGCTACCTCAGCGGGGGCTACGTGGTTCCGGGTTGCCTGGTAGTTGTGCAGAAGGTTGTCCAGGTCTATCTCGATTCGGTTGACCAGTTCTTCTCGCATCCATCATCACTTCCGTTTCTCAAAGGGCTTTGCATCCGTTTCAAAAAGAGGCTTTGGTGTTTCATCCGAGGGCAGGTGACATACTGCCGTCGTCTTGATGCTTGGCAGTTCCCCGGTCCCGTGGATCCCGGGACGTACTGCCGTCACCTCGGTCAGTTCACAGCTCAACATCCCGGTTGCAGTCCTTAGAGTAGACGTATGACAGGTCTTGTCTGCCCGTGGCGTAGACTGCCTGCGGGACATAGGGGCCAAACCAGATGTAGTCGTCTTTTCGCACCGGGACCCACTCGTCGTCAATCAAGTAGACACCCTGGCCGGAAAGGATGTAGGCTCCATGTTCCTGGATGTGGGTCTCCACAAAGGGGTGAGATCCTCCCGGTTGGAACGTCAGAATGTGCATATTGAAATCAAAGCCCAGGTCCGAGGGCAGCAGGTCTTTGACCGATACGTTTTCCATGGCATCGTAGGCTTGTGCAGCGATGTTGTCTGCGTTGCCGACAATGACCCGCGGACTGTGCCCCGGCAGGGGGCGGTATCGCTGTTTGTATAGCAGTACCCTCATAGGCGCCCGCGCATTATTTTCCAAGTGCATTGTTGCTGATGGAGGTGCATAGGCGAAGCCGTGGGTGTGAATCGGCTCCTGCCGATCCCCTATGCGAACCTGTCCCTCCCCGCCAAGGCAGTAGACAAAGGTGGCGATGCCGCACCCGCCAAATCCTCCCTCATCCGTGCCGCCTTGAGGGTGGACGTCAACCATGTACTGGGCGAAGTTGGCCCCGAGGGAAGGTGAGGCCAGGATGCTGATATCGCACCCGGCGAAGCCCGGAATCACGTTCTTCACCAGGCCTCCTGGGGGTATGAGTGCAAATTGGCCGTGACGTACGATTGCTCTTGTCGATAGTAGGTCCTTCGGATACGGCATATTCAGCTCCAATCACCAGGCGATATGGAACTCTTTCTTTTTCGTACGCTCGATACCTTGTTCGTACGAACATTTCTGAAACGACCACCGCCTGGGAGGGCCCGGTCAGGGGGTCTGGGGGTCAGGGCGGACCCCACTGATCCCTTAGCGCAGGACGGAGGATCTGCCCGAAGGCCGGGTTCGGTCACCCTCTTTGAACGCAAGCGTCACTTGTTGTATCGAGGCAGGACGTGTGATCCTTTAGGATTCTCGCAGCGTGAGATGTTGCCCTCCGATGAACAGATCTTAGCTTCTTCTGGCATGCTGGGATCCCTCGTAGCTCCTGGTTGTCTTTCGACAGGACATGACCTTTTCCCGGGAAATAATGCTCGGACCGCCAGAACGCCGCCTTGCCGGCCGAAATCCCTGACGGATGGTGGCGGACGTATATGCTCGTCCACAGAACACATGTGCGGCGTGCACCTACGCCTGCCCCCTTTGGCCGACCCCAGGATCATCATTTTTGGTGACGTGGTACGGCATCCATGGACGTATGTGTCCTGGTGCGAATCTGCGAACCTATGGCGCGTCACTTCAGTTTGCGATTCCAGGAAACCGTCTCCCTATCACAGCTCTGCCAGCTGCGTTCTCTCAGAAATGCACAGGGTTTTCAAGTTCTCCGTAGAAGCCTTGATGAGACTGGAGATGCTGCGTGCTCAGCTGGGCATCCCGGTCTATTGCATCACTCACTGAGAGCGAGGTGAAGGAGTTGGCAGACCTCACCGTAGATTATGCCGGCTTGAAACTGAAACACCCGGTAATGGCAGCGGCAGCTGGTATCACGGCCACCGTCGATCGCATGCGCCGTGCTGAAGACGCCGGAGCCTCTGCGATCTCTGTCAAGTCCCTCTTTGAGAACCCGATTGTGCGACGGGGTGATCCTACTCCCCACATGCGGATTGTTCCCCATGGTCGTGGTCCCGGAGCCTTCACGCTTTACTCCTATGAACAGGGAGCCCACATGGATGAATGCGAATATGCCGAGCTCATTCACCGGGCAAAGGCAGTTCTTGACATCCCCGTTATCGCCAACATCGATTGTGCCAGCGCTGAGGCCTGGGCCAGGTACGCTGCCCTTGTAGAACAGGCGGGAGCTGATGCCATAGAGGTCAAGTCCTGCCCTCATGGGGAGCACATGATGAGTGGAGACGAACTCGCGGCGGCTGTGCGTCTGGTCAGGGATCTCGTGACGATTCCCGTCATTGCCAAGATGCCTTCCCAGTTGACGAACCCATATCGGACGGCCCTGGATATCGAGGCGAACGGGGCCGATGCCCTGGTCATGTTCAATCGTCTGGTCGGCCTGGACATCGACACCGAGGCATGTCGGCCGATCATGCACGGCAGTTTCGCAGGCCACGGGGGACCTTACGCGATCTACTATCGCCTGCGTTGGATCGCCCAGGTGGCCCGGGAGTGCACGATACCGATATGCGGCACGGGCGGAGTGTCATCAGGCGAAGATGTTGCCAAGTACGTCCTGGCTGGAGCAACGTGCGTACAGCTCGCGACGGCGGCCATCGTGGAAGGCTACGGGGCCTTCGGTCGGATTCTCGATGAGCTGCAGCAATGGATGGACCGGGGGAGTCACGAGAACCTGGACGACGTGCGAGGCCTGGCAGCGTCCCGTGTTCTCACGATCGACGAGGTGAACAGGGTGCAGACGGCCAGGGCGAGGATCGACACGGAAAGGTGCACGGATTGCGGGTTGTGTCATCGAGTGTGCATCTATGATTCCATAAGGTCAGGGACCGCTGTTGGCGTGAGCGGTTATTGCGCTACAGAATCATGTAAGGGCTGTGGATTGTGCGAACAGCTTTGCCCGGTGAATGCGATTCGCATGGAGCCGGTGTGAGAGATGAAGGGGGAGTGCGGGTTCCAGGTAGGACCCGTACGGAACCGGCCAGATCACGAAAGATGAGGAGGCGAGGGAAGTGAACCTACACGGAATCATACCGGCCATCGTACTACCGATGACCGAGGACTACAGGATCGATGAACCTGCTCTCGAGGGTTACGTCGAATGGCTCCTGGGACAGGGCTGTCATGGCCTGGCAATCAACGTGGATACCGGCGAGGGACCCCACCTCTGGCCTGAGGAGAAAGTCCGAGTCATACAAATCGTCAAGGGAGTGGTTGGGGATCGCATACCCATCATATCCGGGCTGGGTGCTGCCTTCACGGAACAGGCAGTCAGGGCAGCCCAGGAGGCCGAACGGGCTGGATCCGATGGGCTCCTGGTCTTTCCCGTCTCCGCGTGGAGGGGGCGCCCTCTACCTGCTGACCTGGTCTATGACTATCATAACGCGGTGGTGCAGGCCGTCTCGATCCCGCTGATTGCTTTCCAGCTGCAGGACGCCCTGGGTGGCGTTGAATTTGATGCGTCGGTTCTGAAGAGGCTTTTTGAACTGGATGGAGTCATCGCCATCAAAGAGGCCTGTTTCGATGCCAGGAAATACGTGGAGACCGTGAGGTACCTCCGCTCCCTTCCCCGGGACATAACCATACTCACGGGCAATGACAACTTCATCCTCGAGTCTTTTGTGCTCGATGCCGACGGCGCTCTGATCGGATTCGGAACACTGGCCACCCAATTGCAGGTCCAAATGTACGACGCCTGGCGCGCAGGTGATCATGATACCGCTTTCAGAATAGGAAACAGGGTGCAGAAGTTGGCGGATGTCATTTTCGATCAACCGGTGAGAGATTACCGCGTACGTACGAAGGAAGCCCTGGTGATGCAGGGCGTGATCCCCCGCGCAACCGTGCGGCCACCGCTAAAGGGCATTGATGATGGAGAGCGCGAGAAAATACGGAAGGCTCTCGAGGAAGCTGGCCTGCTCTAGGTCGTGCCTATAGGATCATGACCGTTGCCATTGGGATCCCCATGCTCAGATGAACCACAGGCGTCCTGTATCGAAGGTAAGTGGCTTCTGATCCGATCGAGTGACGGGGCCGATGGCCGATCGATATCATGAGCTTACCGTTCGCCGGCATCCTTGCGGGGTGAGGATGCAATGCTGGCGTAGATCATACGGGCAGGGTCCACTCGTCATCAATGCCGGTCTCAGAATAGGATGATCGGTCGGTGCGCCCCGGGGTGCACCTGGGATCAGGAACCCAGGGAGTTGGGGAAGGGTTTTGTCCCATTTAGAGAATCAGTATTATCCTCTGCCTCTGTATAGGGGGTCCATGAGGCGGATCCATAGCTCCGAGTGGGAGGCCGCAAGGTGCCATGAGAACGCCACGCCAGGTGACGTCATGTCGTCAGTCGCGTTGCTATTGAGCGGCTTTGTCTCATCCGGCAGTTACTGTTCAGCGTTTCGGAACTACGTCTCCAGGTTTGCCTGCGTCTGATCCATCAGCTCGGAGATCGCGCGTAAGATGATGTCGGCTTCGCCGTCTCCCAGGGTCAGGGCGTTGATGGAGATGCAGTCTCGCAGGATACCGCTCACGTAGATCGGAGGATCCCAGTTCTGAAGCTTGGCGATCATTTCGTCCCGTTGGGCAGTGGGGTCTTCACCGAGGAATCGGACCTCACAGAAAGGATAGGGTTCACCGGAGTCACCCGGCATCCTTCGGTAGGCATCGAGCCCATCCACCGGGGCCAGACCGTCTGCCAGGTGGGCGACGAGGTTCTCGTGGCCTTCGATTTCCTTTTCATGATCCAGTGAGAGGTAGCGCTGCACCGCAGCCACCAACGCTACGATCTCTTCTTTAGGCACCTTCATGGATCGGCCAATATTGTGGTTGGGAGGGCCCAGAAGGCGGCAGGCTTCGATGAGTTCCTTGCGGCCCAATACGAGTCCGCTGCTCTGGGGTCCCTTCAAGGCCTTGCCGCCGGAGAAGACGACCAAATCCGCCCCCATCTGGGTGAACTTGCTGAGGTTTTCAGGCGGTGGCAGCTGGCCCGCAGCGTCGACGATCACCTTGAGGTCATGACGGTGAGCGATCTCAATGGTCTGTTCCAGGGTGAGGGCCGAGTGCTCATGTCGCCAGCCCCCCCGGTACAGGAAGTAGAAGATACCCGCTGTATTTTCCGTGATGGCTGCCTCCAGTTGCCATGGATCTGTGCGTCGCGCATAGCCGAACTCCACGATGCGGGCACCAGAAACGGGAATGATGCGGTCGTAGGGGTTCATGTGAGTCCGGTGAACCAGGAACTCATTGGGCATGCCCGTCGTGTCCGGAAGCCTGCGTATGTTATCCAGGTCATTTCCGGTCATGCAGGCACATGCGGCCAGCAGGAGACCGGACGAGCTTCCGGCACTGATGTAGCAGGCTTCATTCTGGGTGAGACGGGCAATGTGGTCTCCGGCCTTCTGCTGGAGCTCCCTGAGATCCACGAAATGCTGTGCCGCCCGTTCCATGGCCTGCAGGACCTCTGGGGGCATGAGGCTACCTCCCACGTTGGTTGAAGTGCCAACTGCGTTGATGATTTTCCTGACCTGCAGTTTCTCGTACCAGTCTATACTCATTCTTAATTCTCCTCTCCGAATGCCTCGTAGTCTTTCGCCGACCGAATCCACATTCCCTGTAGCTCCGTACATGACATCGGTTCTGTCCAGCGGAGCGGTGACTCCACGGACTTGCCCTCTGCTAAGGCAGGTGGCGTGTTAGCCTTCTCCGACATGGGTTGATGCTTCAGGTAGCGCTGGGGCGTAAAGGGTCAACCAGACCAAATTTATGGACCGAATAGCCAGGGGCCTGTTGTTTCGTTGCAAGGGCGCTGGTCCTGGCACATCGAGCCCTTTGCGCTGGCGCTGAAGCCCCGCTACAAAGGGGTATGTGAGGAGGTCCACGGGATCTTTACCCCACATGGTGCGCCCTATGAGGCGGAAGATGTACCCCGCAGGAGAAGGTGTTCTGGCCTCTCTGTGTAATTGTTAAACCAGAGCAAACAGAGCGTGGAGCCAGAACACAGCATACGACCATCTCGCAGGCAGGAGAGCCTCCTTCCCTGGACGATCGCGAGAATCTCGGGGGAGATCTAGAGGCTGAGCGTGACCGTCGGGATGATTACCCGGTGCGTGCTCTATGGAATCGTCTCATCGCCCGGCTGTTCTTCGGCAGCGAACCCGTTGCCGGTTTGCGTCGAGGGTTGCGCCGAGACGCCCAGTTGTGGTGAATGTGCGGTTTCGAGGGGGACCGGGTTCCCAGTGCAGCGGTATACAGCCGGTTCCTGCGGACCGAGATCGAGGAAGGTGATGTGGGTTGAGTCGACACAGAATAGGCGTTATGGACGGCGATGGAATCGGACCGGAGATCGTGCCCGAGGCCGTTCGGGTCGTCCAGGCCGCGGCCTCGATGAAAGAGGACCTGGACATCGAGTGGGTTCACCTGCCCGTAGGTTACGCATCGCTTCTCGAACGTGGGGAGACGCTTCCGGAGTCAACACTGAGCGGGCTGGCGGGCCTCGATGGATGGATCCTGGGCCCGATTGGTCACATGGATTATCCTAAAGACAATCCGCGGGCCGTGAATCCCCATCCCATCATACGCAAGAGGTTTTCGCTTCACAGCAATATCAGGCCGGCGAGATCCCATCCGTCGATCAGCAGCATACATGAAGATGTTGACCTGGTAATCGTCCGTGAGAACAACGAGGGATTTCAGCCCGATCGCAACGTTTTCGCAGGCTCGGGTGAGTTTATGCCGTCGCCTGATATGGTGGTATCGGTACGGGTGATCAGTCGAGGAAACTCGGAGTTCGTCGCCCGAACTGCGTTCGAACTGGCCAGGGAACGCGGTGCCAGGAGACGAGTGACCATTGTTCATAAGAACACGGTGTTCAAGTTGGGATGTGGTCTGTTCGTCGACTGTTGCCGGGAGGTTTCTTCCGATTACCCGGAGATCCAGTGTGACGAGGTTGTGGTGGACACCTTTGCCATGCGATTGGCCATGGCGCCGCAGGAGTTTGACGTCATCGTGACCACCAATATGTTTGGAGATATTTTGAGTGATGAAGCCGCTGGCCTGGTGGGTGGCCTGGGAATGGCACCGGGTCTTTGCGTAGGGCCGAAGTATGCCATGGCACAGGCTACCCATGGTTCAGCACCCGACATAGCTGGCAGGGGAATTGCCAACCCGTACGCCATGGTGGTCTCAGCAGCGATGCTGATGTCGTGGCTCGGGAAGAGGGCAGGCGACCCGTCTGTCATCGAGGTGGGAGATGTCATATCGAGGGCCATGGATGCCGTTCTGGCGGATGGTCAACATGTGACGCCAGACCTGGGAGGTAGTGCAGGGAGCACGGAGATGGCAGACGCAGTGAT
>SKXF01000290.1 GCA_007128555.1 Clostridia bacterium
ACGATCCTGCCGGTGCTCCGAATCTCATCGCCGGACTTGATGTCCGCGAAGGGCCCGAGAATCACGACCCCCACGGTATCCTTTTCGAGGTTGAAAGCCATGCCGTAGACGCCGGTGCTGAACTGCAGCAGCTCCCCGGCCATCGCCCCCCGCAGTCCGTAAACCTGCGCGACCCCGTCAGCCACCTCTATAACGGTACCGACATGATCCACATCGACTTTGATCTCGTAGCTCTCGAGCTGCTGGCGCAGAATTGAACTAACCTCATCTATCCTGGCACTCAACTGTCCTCATCCCTTCCTATCGGCATCTGTCGATCAGATGCTGCAGACATCAGCTTCCTGATGCTCTGCAGTCGCCCCTTGAGGCTACCGTCCATTTTCAGGTCATCGATCCTGACCACCAGTCCACCGAGAAGGGTGGGATCGTGATGCTGCCGCAGGACCACCTCAGCATCCTCGCGTCGACACAGGGCCTCCCGCAGGTCCTCTGTGACCTCGGAGGGAAGATCCATCGCCGTGTACACGTCGGCGGCCCGAACGCCCCTGGACTCGAGGACGCACCTGCGGAACTGCTCTGCAATGCCACCCAGCAGGTCCTCCCGGCTCCGTTCAATGAGAAGGAGCAGGAAGTGCCAGAGGGCCAGGGGCACCTCCTCTTTCAGGACCGCCTCGAGGATCTTCTCCTTGACCCGGGGGGCAATGACGGGATGAACCCACACGAAGCGAAACGCCTCGCTGTCATCCGTCAGCGTCTCGAGCCACTGCAGGGACCGGTCGACCTCGTCGACGACGTCGCGTTCGGCGCACCACTGATGCAGAATCTCTCCGTATTTTTCCGCCACGCTCAGGCTCATGATCCATCTCCTATTTCGGTGATGAAACGGCGGGAGACGAGTCGATGATCCTCCGCGGTGACCAGGGCCTTCATCGAATCCGACACCGATCGGATCAGGATGCCTGCCATCTCCTCGCGCAGCTCGGTCAGGGCACGGTCTCGATCCCGATCAACGGTATCGGTCATCCGAACCTTGAGGTGCTGCTCCTCGGCCCGGGCTCTCCTGAGCGCCTCCTCAAGGGCCTTCTCGCCTGATACCTCACTGCGGCGAAACATCTCCTTCGCCTCACCATCAATGTTCTTCCAACGTCTCCGCCAGCCCTCCAGGCGCTCCTCGGCCTCGTCCCGGTTGCGCTCGGCCTGCTGCAGGCTCTCACTCACATCCTCCTCGTAGGAGCGGATGAACCGGGCCACCGGTTTCCGTCCGAAGCGAACGGCCACCACGACCAGGATCAGCAGGTTGAAAAAGGGCCACAAGTACGCCCAATCCAGAATGACCACCTCCTCCGACTTCAGTCCACGTCGTCAAAGGCCCGCGCACGTTCGGACCGCAGGCCCCAGTACCACTCCAGCGCGTCAGCAATCCGCACAGCCGCGCGCCCGTCCCCGTAGGGATTTCGCGCCGTCGACATGCGCAGGTGCAGGGCAGGGTCGTTGAGCAGATCCCGGCATGCCGCCAGAACCCTCTCCTCTTCCGTGCCAACCTGCTGCACCGTTCCCGCCTCCACCGCCTCCTGGCGCTCGGTCTTGTCCCGGGTCAAGAGGACGGGAATCCCCAGGGCCGGCGCCTCTTCCTGCAAGCCTCCAGAATCTGTGACGATAAAATCAGCCCGGGCCATGAGGTTCGCCCAGTCAGAATAGGTCACGGGCTCGAGCATCAAGACCCGTTCCCTGCCCCTGAGCAGCTCCGCTGGCTTCCTCACCTCGGGATTCGGATGCACACTCAGCACCAGGTACACGTTCTCTTCCTCGTCTGCAAGGCGGGACAGGGCCCGGAACACGTTACGCAGGGGCTCACCGAAACTCTCGCGCCGATGCACCTCCACGAGCACGAGGCGGTGCCCTCCCCACGGCTCAGAGGCCAGGACCGGATCAGCAAAGCCCGGCTCCCGCTGGGTCATGTCCATGATGGCATCCACGGCCGTGTTTCCAGTGGTGAAGATGCTGCCAGGATCGATCCCCTCGCACAGAAGGTGTTGTCGGTTCCGCTCGGTGGGTGCGAAATGAAGAACCGCCAGGTGATCGGTCAGCACCCGGTTCATCTCCTCGGGGAAGGGCTGATAGCGGTCAAAGGTCCGAAGGCCCGCCTCCACGTGTCCGACCGGCACCCGGCGATAGTAGGCCGCGAGGGAAGCCCCCAGGGTTGTCGCCGTATCGCCGTGAACCAGGAGCATATCCGGACGGACAGAGTCAAGGACGTCCTCCATGCCCCGGAGAACATTCACCATCACGTCCGTCAGGGTCTGGCGGGGGATCATGATGTTGAGGTCAAAATCAACGGGAATGTCGAAAAGGTCAAGGACCTGGTCCAGGATCTCCCGGTGCTGGCCCGTCACCGCCGTCATCACCTCGAGATAGCTTCGACTGGCAAGCTCCCTGACGACGGGAGCCATCTTGATCGCTTCTGGCCTGGTACCGAAGCAGCAGAGGACCCGATATTTTCTCAATGGAAATGTTCTCTCCGTTCCAGATCCATCATCCCAGACTTCTTGGCACCGAAATACAGTGAGACGAAGGCAAAGGTGAGCACACCCAGGCCGGGACCGGGACGCAGGTTGGCCAGGGCCAGGGCACTGATCCCCATCCATCCGCTGATGCAGTACATGATCAGTACCGTCTCGCGATGATTGAGGCCCATGTACATCAGGCGGTGATGCAGGTGTCCCCGGTCCGCCGTGAAAACAGCCTGTCCATTGCGCCAGCGCCTGATGATGGCGTAGGCGGTGTCCATCAGGGGCAGTCCCAGGGCCAGGATCGGAATACCAAGGGCAATGGTCGCGGTGCTCTTCAGGGTGCCGGCAATCGCCACCGCTGCCAGCACAAAACCAAGGAACATCGAACCCGCATCCCCCATGAAGATCCGGGCCGGATGGAAGTTAAAGGGCAGAAAGCCCAGCCCCGCTCCCGCCACGGCCGCCGTCAGGTACAGGGCCACGGGGGGTTGTCCCGTCTGCACGGCGACGAAAAAGAAGGTGATGGCAGCGATGACAGCGACCCCGGCAGCCAGCCCGTCGAGGCCGTCTATGAGATTCAGCGCGTTGGTGAAGGCAAGCACCCAGATCACCGTCACAGGCACACTCCACATGCCAAAGTAGATGAACCCACCCCAGGGGTGGGTGACCTTCTCGATTTGAATCCCGTAGGACACCAGGATGAGGGCAGCAGCAATCTGTCCAAGGAGCTTGGCCCAGGGGGGAAGACGATACAGGTCGTCGAGCACACCGACGGCCACGATGAACCCGCCCGCGACCAGTACGCCCCGTAGAGAAGGATCCCTCACACTCGATATGAAATAAGTAAGTAGAAAGGTCAGATAAATGGCCACGCCACCCAGGTAGGGAACTGGGAGCATGTGAGTGCTCCGGTCAACGGGACGATCCAGGCAATCTAGACGCAAAGCCAGCCGACGGATGAGCGGGGTGATGATGAGACCCAGCACAAGCGCAATGAGAAACACCGATAGATCTGGAATGGCCCTCGCCCCTCTCCCTCAGTAGTCAACCGTATTGTATCACTCGACACAGGTCTTTTCCCAGTGCGAACGATCAGCAGGACTCCGGGTATCTCACGTTCTTGCCGTGGGGATCCTCTGGATACTGCGCCCTATACCCTCCCACCAGGGGCGGACGGGTCCGGGCAAGGGTCAGGTGCGCCCTTCCCACCGACTTCATGTGCAGGCGCACAGGCACAACCACTGGCCGGAGATGCATCCCTATGAAGGTGTCTCCAATGTCCATGCCCAGGTGTCCCTGGGCCCCATCCACCAGCGCCACATCGTCCATCTTATCCATCGCCCGGGACGCGACAGCACCACCGGCTGTGGCCGTCGGAATGACGGTCACCCGGGTCAGGCTGAACGCTCGAACAGCTGACCTGGGAATGACCAGGCAGCGATTGAGGTGCTCACAACACTGAACCGCCAGGTAAAGGCCCCTTCCAGAGGTAACCTCGTAGACGGTGTCAAAGACGGCAGCGGCTACGTCTTCGTTTCCGGCGGAGCCAATGCTCTCTCCGAGGATCTCGCTGGTACTGGCACCCAGGACAAAGATATTGCCTTCCTCCGGATCGGCCACCTCGATGAGGATCTGTGCCGCAGTTCGAATCTCAGTGCGAACATCATGGGTATCTGTGGTCATCCTACCTCTCCGATCCGCCGGGGCAGTACTTTCCCTCGATCTCCGCAATGGCCCTCAACCGCGCGCGGTGCCTTCCCCCATCAAAGGGCGTGGTGCAGAACGCCTTCACCGCATCCTCCACCAGGGCACCCCCTGTGACCCTGGCTCCCAGCGCCAGGACGTTGGCATCGTTGTGGGCCCGGGTCAACGCCGCCGTGCAGGAACAGCCGCAGACGGCAGCCCTCACCCCCGGCACCTTGTTCGCCGCAATGGCCATCCCGATCCCCGTTCCACACAGGAGAATCCCGGCGTCGCACTCGCCCCGGGAGACAGCCTCTGCGACGGGCAGGGCGAAAGATGGATAATCCACGGACTCCTCCGAATTCGCGCCGAAATCCAGGACCTGTATTCCCAGCTGGTCCAGCACCTCCAGAACGGTCTCCTTTACAGAAAAGCCGCCGTGATCACACCCCACGGCAACCCTTCGAAAAACGGACGCTCCGGCCTCTGCTCCCACGTTCATCCCCCTCACATATGGTGGCAGATCTCATCCATGCCACGGGCTACCAATTGTTCTAACCGCGCTACCATGTTTTGATACCTGCTCAGAGGACCTCCGATGGGGTCAGGGACATCCCCCTCTCCCACCAGGCCTCCCAGGGTGAGGACCCTGGTGGCACCGCCCTCCCTCTCCTGCAGGTAACTTCGGACCTCGACCGCCTGCCCGGCCGTCATGGTCAGGGCGAGACCGACCCCATCCCAGTTGATCTCATCAAGACCCCGTGCGCGATGATCGTCCAGGTCATATCCGGCCTCCGAGGCAGCGATGACCGACTCCTCCGTCGCAGGGCTTCCGCGATGGGGCCTCACCCCGGCCGATTCCACCCGGATGCTCCCGCCCAGCCGATCTGAAAGGATGGCAGCCGCGACGGGACTCCTGCAGGTATTGCCCGTGCAGATCACCACCAGCGAACGATCACTGGAGAGCACCGGGCCGTACGCCTTGAGGTCGTCCAGGGACAGGGCCCCGCGTCGAAGAACGACGGGCACCTCCCCCGTCAGGTCAAGAACCGTGGACTCAACGGTTCCCTCCAGCCGGCCCCCGTCAATCACGCATTCAATCCGCCCTCCGAGGTGCTCAACGACCTCCGAGGCAGCCCGACAGCTGGGCTCACCGCTGGTGTTGGCGCTGGGGGCTGTGACAGGAACCCCAGCCTCCCGGATCAAGGCCCGGGCAGCAGGATGGTCGGGACATCGTATGCCAACGCCCTCGCGGCCCGCCGTCACCGCGTCGGGCACCCGGTTCGACCGCGGAAGGACCAGGGACAGGGGTCCCGGCCAGAAAGCATCCATGAAGGAGCGCGCCTGCTCCGACACCTCCCGCACCACCCCATCGAGCATTTCGGGACCGGTCACGGCCAGCAAAAGAGGCCGGTCCAGGGGTCGCCCCTTGACGTCATAGATCCGCTGCACGGCCTCCCGGTCAAGCCCGGAGGCGCCCAGTCCGTACACGGTCTCCGTGGGATAGGCGACCAGGGCTCCCCTGCGGATGTGCTCCGCCGCAGAGGCGATCATCTGCTGCCTCTGGGACTCAGAGGCTCCCACCCAGTCCATCACTTCCGTCTTCATTGATCTTCACCTCGCTGACACACGACTACGCGCTCAATCCCCGCCAGGTCCCCGATGATCTCCACGTCATGGCCAAGATACTGCTCACATAGTGATGCGACGTCATCGGCCTGTCCCGTGCCAATCTCCAGGGCCAGGAGACCCCGCGGTACCAGGTGATCGGCCGACTGTGCCACAATGGCCCTGGCATACAACAGGCCGTCCTCACCCCCGTCGAGAGCCGTGGCGGGCTCCCAGTCCCGCACCTCCGGAGCCAGCCCTGCCAGATCCTCGCGCCGAACATAGGGGGGATTGCTCACGATGGCCGCAAAACGCCTTCCGGCCAGGGGCGCAAACAGGTTGCCCAACACGAAGGAAATCCGGTCCAACACCCCGTTTCGGCGCGCGTTTTCCCTGGCGAGCTCCAGGGCGCCGCCGCAGATATCGGAGGCAACAATGCGGCGGTCCGGCATTTCGTGCGCCATCGAAACGGCCAGCGCACCGGTTCCCGTGCCCAGGTCAAGGATCGGGCCCGGTGGCAGTGCTCTCGTTCGCCTCAAAATCTCATCCAACAATATCTCCGTGTCCGGCCTGGGGATCAGAACGCCCGGCCTCACGTGAAAGGGCAGGGAGTGAAATTCCACCTCGCCGCGGATGTACTGCAACGGTTCCCTCCGAACCCGGCGGCAAATTCTCTGGACGTACGAAAGCCACAGGCCCTCCTCAACACGTTCACCGGGACGCAAGAGGGCGGGTGAGGGAAGGTCCAGGTCCAGGTCCAACAGGCTATGGGCCTCCCGCGAATGCGCCCCCACACCGGCGAGCCGAAGCTGGGAGCTACCCCATCTCCAGGCATCCCTCCAGGTGACCAAGGCTCAGCCCCCTCCCCGGCCCACCTCGGCCAGCATACGTTCCTCTTCCTCGGAGCGCAGCAGATCCACCAGGGGATCAATGTCCCCCTCGAGGATCGACTCCAGCTGGTGAAGCGTCTGGTTAATCCGGTGGTCGGTGACCCGGTTCTGCGGGAAATTGTACGTGCGGATGCGTTCGCTGCGATCGCCGCTTCCCACCTGGGCCCGACGCTCCTGGGACATCTCCTGCTGTCGCTGCCTCTCCATCCTGTCAAGAATGCGGGCTCGAAGCACTTTCAGCGCCTGGGTCCGGTTCCGGTGCTGGGACTTCTCATCCTGGCAGGTGACCACGATTCCCGTGGGCACGTGGGTGATGCGCACCGCAGATTCGGTCTTGTTCACGTGCTGCCCCCCCGGCCCGCTGGCGGTGTACGTGTCGATCTGCAAATCCTGGGGATCGATCTCAAGGTCCACTTCCTCGGCCTCGGGCATCACCGCAACCGTCGCCGTGGAGGTGTGAATTCGGCCACTGGACTCGGTTGTCGGCACGCGCTGTACGCGGTGAACCCCGCTTTCGTACTTGAGTTCGCTGTAGACACGTTCACCTGCCACGGACAGGATGGCCTCACGAAGACCCCCGAGATTCGTGTCACTGATGGTCACCGGTTCCGCCTTCCAACCCTTGCGCTCCGCAAACCTGCTGTACATGCGGAACAGATCGGCGGCAAACAGCGAGGCCTCGTGTCCTCCGGCCCCGGCGCGGATCTCCAGGTAAACGTTCTTTTCATCCCGTTCATCGGGGGGAAGCAGCAGGCGCCTCAAATCCCCCTCGAGGACGTCAATCCTGTCCTTCAGTCCAGCCATTTCCTTCATGAGCCAGCTGATGTCCTCTTCCTCATCGGACGACGCGATGAGCTCTTCCGCCCCGGCAAGATCCTCCGCTGCGGCCGTCATCTCGTCGTAGGTCTCCAGGACTTGCTTGATGCGACTGTGTTCCTTGATGTATTTTCTCCAGGTATCCCTCTGGGCAATGATCTCCGGATCACTCATCAGGGCGTTCAGTTCCAGGTATCGTTCCCGGAGGGGATCCAGTTGCTTCTGATAGTCGGTCACGATGGACCACCGTTCTCCTTGTTGTCGAGACATCCCTTCAGGGCCGCGACGGCCACCTCCAGCTGTCCATCATCGGGCTCACGGGTGGTCAGCCTCTGCAGCCAGACCCCGGGCGCGGTGACGAACCGCAGCAAACCACTATCGCTGCGAGAGGCCAACATGATCATTTCGTAGGCAATGCCGGCCACGATCGGCAACATCAGGAGCCGGATCCCGATCCGGCCCCACACTGACGGCCAGCCGAAGAACGCGAAGATGACCACGCTCACGGCAGCCACCATGAGGATAAAACTCGTGCCGCAGCGCACGTGGGCCGTCGATTGGGGACGGGCCCCCCCAACGGTCACCGCGTTCCCGGATTCCAGGGCGTTGATCACCTTGTGTTCCGCCCCGTGATACGCGAGAACCCTGGCAATATCCGGAATCAGCGAGATCCCACCAATATAGGCCGTAATCACGGTCAGGCGAATGATCCCCTCGACCACGTTTAACAGGATCCCGCGGGCAATGTATGCTCCCGCGAGGGACGTGAGTAGTGTTGGAAGCAGGATAAAAAGAACCACCGCCACACCGACGGCCAGAACCACGGTCCCGACCATTTCCGTGCGGGAAAGCTCCTCATCAGCGGAACCCGCCTGGGCATTCGCCGAGAACATCAATGCCCTGACACCCATTTCAAGGGACTCAACCAGAGAGACCGCTCCCCGTACGATGGGCCAGGCCAGCAGAGGATAGCGCTTTGCAAGAGGACGCACATCCTCACAGTGGACACTCACACCGCCATCCAGTGAGCGCACTGCGATCGCCATTCGCTCACCGCTGCGCATCATGACACCCTCGATTACTGCCTGCCCCCCAGCTTTCACGCTCCCCTCCTGCATTGCTAACCCCTCTCAATCAGCCAGACTTCTCCTCGGAATCCCCCTTGTCCTTATCACCGGTACCGTATTTCTTGTGGAATCGCTCGATGCGACCTCCAACCCTGGCCCTCTGCTGCTTACCGGTGTAAAAGGGGTGACAGTTGCTGCAGATTTCAACGCGAAAATCGTCCTTGGAAGACTTGGTCCTGAACTCCGCTCCACAGGCACAACGAATCGAGATCTCTTTCATCTTCGGATGGATATCCGTCTTCATCTTATATACCTCCCATGCTGTCGTACATCTCGCCCCCAGGGGGCATCCATCGAATTATAGCATGCAGTATTGAAAGCAGCCAAGGGTGGCGTAGGAAAGATATGCCGGATGCCCTCCATCAAGGGCATCCGGCAGGCAGGCATTGTGAAGGGGTCCTCAACGCAACAGGTAGCGCATGGGGTCCACGGGCTCACCCCCTACATGGAATTCCACGTGCAAATGGGGCCCCGTAGATCTACCCGTACTGCCAACAAGGGCTATTGGGCTCCTGGCACTGACCACATCACCTTTGCTCACAAGGATTCGCGAGGCGTGAGCGTAGAAGGTCTGGTACCCGCTCCCGTGATCCAGCCGTACGGTCAATCCATAGGTGCCCTTCCAGCCCGCCTCTACCACGGTACCGGAGGCTGAGGCCAGGACCTGG
>SKXF01000034.1 GCA_007128555.1 Clostridia bacterium
AGGAAATTGCCGCCCAGTAACTTGCCGATATCGGTATCAATGAAACCTCGCCTCTTTAGGCCCTCGACCAGGTTGCCCAGGTCGTGGGGTCCACTGAATCCGTCGGCGTGGCGAATGGATGGGTCGGTGCCCACGGCTGCATTGTATTTGGCCACCACACCAGGATACAGGGCCGATTGCTCTTCCGTTCCGGCGGTGTCTGAACTGTGATCTGCCGTATTGTCGCTGCCAAAGCCGACGTGGTCAACTCCGATCAGGTTGATGACGTATTCAATGTGATCGATGTAGTCATCCAGCGAGGGGCGCCCGATCCCTTTCCAGCAGAGTGGGCCCCATGGTGTGAGCCCGACAACTCCGCCCTGTTCCGCCAGGCGCTTCAGTTCCTCGTCATCCTTGTTGCGCGGGCTGTCTGTCAGCGTCTTGGGATTGGCATGGGAGAACAGAACCGGGTGCTTGCTCTCACGCATGGCATCCAGGGCCGTCTGCTTGCTGCTGTGAGAGAGGTCAATGACCATGCCAAGGCGGTTCATCTCGGCAATGACCTCTGCACCAAACTCCGTTAGCCCTCGGTCAACTTTTTCCGTGCTGCCTGTTCCCAGGTAATTAGCCCGGTTGTAGGTGACTTGCATGGTCCTGACCCCCAGTTCATAGAAGACCCTGAGCAGTTCCAGGCTGTTCTCTATGGGATGCGGATCCTGGAACCAGAGGATCAGGCCGATCTCGCCTGCTTTTTGTGCCTTCACCAGGTCCTGGCAGTTTCGGATCACCCTGAGCCCATGCTGCGGGTCATCGGCCAGGCGATGAATCCGGGCTATGGCCCGGGCGGCTTCCCTCGATCCTTCCGTCGAGTAGGGAGCTGTGAGAAAGAATGCATTGAGACCCGAGTTGGCCACATCGGGTGCGCATCCCCGAAAATCGCCGTCGGCGAAAATGCAGCCGTCCAGCACCAGGCTCTTTTGCAAGATAGTCATCAATATCTTCCCTTCAAGCAGTATCTCGTTTGCCTCACGGCATCGGCAATAGACGCAGGAACTTCAGGGGCCACAGGGGCGGTTTCAGTGCGACGGCCTGTCCGCTGAGAGCACGCTCAAATAGTTCTGCCGCCAGTTTCACGCGCTTTTGCATCATGATTTCACCCTTTGCTGCAGACGCTGCGGCAGGCGAGCCAATGTAGGATCCGGTGTCTTTGTCCTGTGCCCAGTGGACGATTGATCCGAGGTCCAGGACCTCTCGGGCAAGGCCCTTTGCCCCGAGTGACCGCAGTACTCCTGCCAGGAGCCGGAAGGCGGGGCCTGGTGGAGGGGGATGCAGAGCTGGCAGCTGGCAGTAAACAGGGCGCGCAAGATCTCCGGATATCGCAAGCGCCAGGGACGTCTCGTTGGTACCTGCATGAAGATCCTCAATATCTCCGCATGTGCCGGATCTGAGTCCCGTACCCTCCAGGAGGACCGGGCTGTTGGACATCATCAGGGCAAACTCATGGCAGAAAGGGTTGACCAGGTGAAACCGGTGCCGTCGGTGGGCCCGGCGGGCTGCGGCCTCACATGCCAGGAGATGACGGGGCCCGCCGTGATTGTCTGCAACGAACAGGTACCTGAATCCCTCGGAAGCCAGGTTGGCGACGTATGAGCCCAGGACCCTCTCAAGGACCCTGGGCGGGATACTCAGGGAACCTGTTCGGGGCAGGATGTCTGCCCCGAGGGTCAGGGGCGGTAGCCGGACCAGATCGAGTTCCGGATGATGGTCTTGCAGTAGCTGTATGTAGCGCTCCACCATCTCTTCTGCGACGAACAAGTCCATGCCCAGGGGTAGGTGGGGGCCATGGGCTTCCATGGGCCCGAGGGCCAGGAGAAAAATGGTCCTGGAACGGTCCAGCGAGTCCATCTCTACCATAGTCAGATTTGCGTAATCAAGGATCCGTCCCAATTCGCCTTCCTTTCATCAGTGAGCGTCCTCAGGGCAGATCAATGGTCTTCCAGTAGGTGATCAGTTTCACCAGGCGGCCGATCCGATCTTCCATCTGCTCTTCTGCTTGCTCTACGTCGGCATCCTTGGGATCGGTGAAGCCGTAGATTCCCGAAGAGGTGAATTCGTGGGTGTCACCGATGTATGCCATGACGAGCATGGCGCGGATATCTGCGTCGGAATCATCGGCCTGCCTCAAGTCTTCTACCTGGGGAGCGAAGGCAGCTGTGGGTTCGAAGTCTTCGACCCTCTGCATCTCCACCAGGTCCGGGAAAAGTGTCAGCGCAAGGGCTGTCTCGCCAGCGCCGGCGTGGACATCGACCTTCTGCAGCATCTCCTCCACGTTACCGCCCATCGGTCCCGTCGGCATCAGTACGATGGCTCCTGTGCGCCTCCGCGCCTGCCGGGCCGCATGGGCTGCGATCTGGGCGTTGCCCCCGTGACCGTTGAGAATCAGCACCTTCTTGATTCCGTGTGCTACCAGGCTCTCCACGGTGTCAATGATGATGTTGATCAGGGTCTCTGCCCGGAACGTAATCGTGCCTGCAAAGGCCATGTGGTGGGGAGAGTATCCGGGCCAGCAGGGCTGCACCACGATGGAGTCAGTGCGACACGCCACCTTCTTCGCAATCTCAAGGGCGGCATAGCTGTCGGTACCGAGGGGCAGATGGGGTCCGTGTTGCTCGATTGACCCCAGGGGGATGATGGCCACAGGGTTGGGCTCCTCCTCCAGGTACTCCTCGAAGGCGGGGCGGGTGAATTCTTGCAGCAGAACCTTTTTGGACATGGGTTTACCTCCTTAGATCTTTCTATATTGCTTCAACACAGAGCGTTGTACACCTGCCCGGGGTGGGGGAACCTTCCCTTTAGCCCTGGCGGAGCATGTGCGACATGGGTTGTCAGCAGGACCGCAGTGTGCATGCAAAAGGAAGCATCGGCGCCAGGTTTGGAGGTTGGTTGCTGCTGCCTGCCATCGCGGACAGGAAGGTTAGGGGAAGTTGGCCACTCTGGGGGACAGGGACGATCTCGGCAATGTGGGTTGAAGGCATGCTGCGCTGACGGGCGGACGACATGCTGTCTCGTCTGCAATCCCACCCAGTGCCGCAGGCGAACCACATATCAACGGTTTGTGTTCTTCAATGGATTTATCGTAAGGGGAAACACCCATGGGGTTTTCATCACCCACCTGAAAACACTATCCTATAAGCACCAGAGGTTAAGGGGGGCGTAGGGTGGGTGCTGGGAAGCCTGTTTCGAGTGTCAGGGAGAAACTGATGGACATTTTGCAGCGCCAGGTCCGTCCCTACCTTGCGGATCCACACCCAGGTCGTCGTGAAAGATACCGACGGTACGAGGCGATCATCGTGGAAATTATGCGGATGCCTCCGGGGGCTGAAGTTGAAGAGTTGTGGCACCGGATTGAAGATCTGTCCTACCTGGAACCCTGGGGTTCTGCTTTCAGGTTATCAATGAGGTTTGGTCCTCGACCAAAATACCTTGTGAAGACGGATGAAGTACGTGGCCAACTCGTCTGGGACTTCTCAGCCGCGATTGAGTATGAAGAGGCAGAGCAACTCTCCCCCGGGGGGCGCGACGCCCATCTCGCGATTCTCAAGAACCTCTTGAGGAACCCGTATCCGAACGAGTTGGAATCTACCAGGCATCAGCGCGACAGGCTCTTGTTCCTCGTAGATCTTTACAGGACCCTTTGTGATTCAACGTAACAGTCGGTCACTGTGGTAGTAGTTGTTTCCCCGTAATGTGCTGTACGTGGATCTGCACGACGGCTGTGGGCATGAGCCCATCGCTGGAAGCAGGCTCAAACTCACGCCCCCTCGCATACTTGAGCGTCAGCGCATTGAGAATCCGGGTTTTCTCTTCGATGTCTTGTAGCAGCTCAGCCCTGCCCCGGGCAAGTGCGCTGCGGTAGTAGGCGCTGAAGTCACAGGCTGTGGTCCCACTCTTGATGTCGATCAACTGGTCCACGAGGAAACAGACCCGGGGGCTTTCTCGCATCGCTTCTATCTTGAGACCCTCTCGGGCACTGTGGAAATAGATACTTTCACCCAGGACCACGTAGTTGAGGGGTACCACGTAGGGCTCGCTGTCTGCGATCATCGCGAGCCGTCCAACCTCCTGCTGTTTTAGAAATTCCCATGCTTCGGATTCTGTCATTGCTCGGTCGTTGCGTCGCATCTGGTGCACTGCCAGGTCCCCCTTCAGTATGCTAACTTACCTTGAGGTAGGTTCGAGAAAACCTGGGAGGAATCCTGCTTGCATCATCGGTGAGCTTTCATTGAGGGGCGTAGGCTCGCAAGGTCTGTTTCTGCATGATGCGTGTGGGATCGCAGGACTGAGATTCGCGGTAGTGGCACACATTGCATAAATTGTGCTACACTGTTAGCATCTTAATACCAGGTGAAGGAAGGTGTCAATGTGACATCTGCACAGAAAATCACTCTCACGGGCCTTTTCATAGCCCTGGGCCTTCTCACACCCATGGCCTTTCATTTCGTTGGTGGCCCGGGTGCCGGTGCGCTGTTTCTCCCGATGCATATACCGGTGTTCCTGGCAGGTCTCCTGGCGGGCCCCGTCGTCGGGTTTACTGCAGGCATTATAACTCCGGGTCTTAGTAGTCTGCTCACTGGAATGCCCCCTCCGATTCCGGTGGCCGTCATGATGACCTTTGAACTGGGCGTCTTTGGGGTGCTGTCGGGCTTCATGTACTTCAGACAGCGTGCGAGCCTGTGGCTCTCCCTGCTCATTGCGATGTTTGGCGGCAGACTGATTTATGGTGTTCTTGCATATGTTGCCCTCCCGCTGATCGGCTTTGACAGCGTTCCCCTCTGGGCGCCGTTGACCGTGGGGCTGATCAGGAGCTGGCCGGGGATTCTCATCCAGTTGATCTTGATTCCCCCGATCGTCTATGCAGCCCAGCAGATTCCTGTTTTTGCCGAGATTAGGAGCAGGCGATGAGATGACGGCAGGGGTGCTCCAATCCACAGAGCATCCCTTTCCTGTTCAGAGCGGCAAATACGCTCTCAGTGAAGCAAGGGCCTTCAGTGGACGCCTGTGGCACGTGGTGAGACCACTGCGCGCAGGGTCGGGGTCCTGAGGGTGCGCCCATGAGGTTGTTACCCAGGCAGTATGTACCCACAAGGACGAGGATCACGGTTCGCAGTTTTCTAGTTCGGTGATCCTGTCGTTGTGCTTTGCCATGCGTCCCTACTTCTGTTCGAGGTACTCCTCCAGGGTGAGTCCCGATGCTTGAATGGCATTGGCATGCTCGATGCCAACATAGCGCAGGTGCCATGGTTCGTACTGGTAGCCCGTGATCTGTTCCTTGCCCCTGGGGTAACGAATGATGAAGCCAAATTCATGGGCATGCTCCTCCAGCCAATGTCCCTCGGCAGTTTCGCCAAAGGCCTGGGTCAGGCCGAAATCCACCCGGCGCGACGTGACGTCCATAGCCAATCCCGTCTGGTGTTCACTTTGTCCCGGCCGTGCACTGAACTGGTTTGCCTGCTCCTCTCCCCGCCGCTGCACGTTGTATGCGAATATTTGCTTCTGTGTGTCATAGGATCTGTAGCCCGATAATCCGTAGATTTCAAGGGAGTCTTCCAGGGCGCCCGCTACCAATTGCTGCAGAGCTTCTGCTGCCTCCCGCTGCATCAATTTCCTCGGATCATTTCCCTCAAAGGGGAAGGGGACTTCCGCGGCGACGAGATCGTTGGGTATGTAGTCAGGTGGCAGATTCCGTTCCTTGTTGACCAGGACCAGCACATGGTCCGGATTGGTGACGATCTGGATCCCCTCCGTAGTGACCATCACGGTCTCCTCGAGGCCAGGTAGATCCCTGTCGGATGAGGTATCATCGATATCCTCCGGGAAACGGGGTTCCGGGCGGTCATCGTGAGGGGTACTGGGTTCCTGGAAGGGTTCGTTTTCATCCTGTGGCTCAGCCTGTCCATTTGGCATCATCACCTGCCCGTACACAGCACCCAGCGAATAAGCTAGGATGATGGCAACAATAGCAACGATTATTACGGATCGCAACGTGCGCATTCTGAGCAGTGCCCCTCTCATGAATCATCCTCAAACTGAAGCAGCATGCCTATGGGTCAATCTAGTACATTATATCGCATCTGGTAGCGTGTGACCCTGTCAACAAGTAGTGGATCCGTGTACTAGGACACAACAAACGTGCATCATGTCTGGGATGGCGCCCCTTTGGACCGGGTTAGGCTGAGCCATGATGACCCGCTGTGTCGAGGATAGGGTCCGGGGTGACGAGTTCTTGCAGGCATCTCGTGGGACATTTCTGGTATTATGGACCTGCAAGGATCGATAGGGAGGTACTGATGATGGGTGATATGGAGCATGTGTACCGAGTTGCAGTTGTGCAGGCAGGTTCCGTCCTGATGGATCGTGCTGCCTGCACTGAGAAGGCCGTGACACTGATCGGTGAGGCGGCAGGGGCAGGGGCCGAGATGGTTCTCTTCCCCGAGGCCTTTATCTCCGGGTATCCTCGAGGGCTTTCCTTCGGCACCCGGGTTGGCGAAAGGACCGAGGAAGGCAGGGCGGACTGGCTTCGTTACTGGCAGAGTTCGGTTGAGGTTGGGGATAGGACAACGGAGCTTCTGGCTGAGACGGCATCCCGCTATGGGATTCATCTTGCCATGGGCGTCATTGAAAGAGACGCTGACTTTTCGGGGGGCACCCTATTTTGCACAGTTCTCTATTATGGCCCCGACGGTAGGTTTCTGGGAAAACATCGAAAGCTCAAACCCACCGCGGCCGAGCGACTCGTCTGGGGTGAGGGAGACGGCAGTACGCTACCGGTCATCGATACCCCCGGGGGGAAGATCGGGAGCCTGATCTGCTGGGAGAACTACATGCCGCTGGCCCGGGCTGCGATGTATGCCAAGGGGGTGGATGTATACCTGGCACCCACAGCAGACGAGCGGGAGCGTTGGCAGGCCACCCTGCGGCACATCGCGCTCGAGGGCCGCTGCTTTGTTCTTGGCTGCAACCAGTACGTAACGGCTGACATGTATCCTGATGATCTGGCCTGCCAGGAGGACTTGCCCA
This sequence comes from Clostridia bacterium, assembly GCA_007128555.1. The sequence continues at coordinate 7,057 of SKXF01000034.1, forward strand.
CGACTGACACGGTCTGTTCGGGCGGCAGTTCCATTGTTGACCCCATGGGTGACTACGTTGTGGAACCGGTTTACGGCAAAGAGGACATTCTCATCGCTGACTTGGATATGTCCAGGATTCCCGCTAGTCGCCTGGAATTTGATGTGACGGGTCATTACAGTCGGCCCGACGTTTTCAAGCTGCTTGTCAATGAGGAGAGGCAGGTCCCGATGAAGATCCTGCCACCACAGTGATGCCTTGCTTTCGTCGGTTGGCCCTGGTGTCATGAGTGGCAGCCATCGTGCGGGCGGTAGTGGATGACGCCACAGCAGAAGGACGTTGTGCACGGGCCAACCCTATCTCACAATGGATATTGGCCTAACACGGACCATCCGGGATATTTGAGCGTCAAAGCGTCGATGTGTATTGCCCGGTCCAGGTTGCAGTGGTAGCATTGATCAGGAATAGGAGGGATCGCTGTGCTCGTCCATCTCTTCACGGAAGTGTTCTGGGGAGTATATCTTCTCATTATCGGTTCGATTGCGCTCATCATATCCTTCACAAATGCGAGGGTTCCACTGTTCCGCCTCGCGGTGGGGGTTTTCCTTGTCTATATGGGTTTGGTTATGGTCTTCGGTGGACACTTTGGCATGTACACAGCAAGCCCGCGCAGAATAGACGTTGACCGACGATTTGACCTGGATCCATCGACGGTCCTGATGGGGCAGGTGACGGCAAGTCTCGATCAGTCGGCCGAACGCAACGTGATATTTGGTGAGGGCATCTTCACGATTGATCCGCCCCCTGATGGCGAGAGCCTTGCCTTTGAGTTTAACTCAGTTTTCGGCTCAACGACAATCCGCGTGCCCGGAGATGTGGCAGTGCGGGTGAAGGCGAGCTCTGTTTTCGGTAGTGTTCAGACTCCGGATGGCCAATCATCGTCCTTCGGCGAACACACCTATACATCGCCGGGATACACAGAGGACGGGCCATCAATTTACATCGAAGCGAGTGCGGTTTTTGGTTCCGTGATCGTGGTTCGCCGCTGAGTCTCACGACTGGGAATGCCCATCGTGCTGATCCGGGCGTTTTCTGCTGGGACACTGATTCTCCATTCCTTTTTGGCTTCTATGTGCTATGCCCTAGCAGCCCGTGTGAGTATTGGGAATGGGTTGGTTCAAGGTAGGGTGGGATTTGAGGGTATTGACGGTTAGTTTTTTGAACTGCACGTCAGAGGTAATATCTTTAGGCCAGTTTCCCCCCTTAGGTCCCCTGGATTGCGGTGAAGCTTCCTGTCTTTCTGAATATCTTCGATAGATTATAGGCTGCACAGGCAAACCGCCACATAGATCGGGCCTTTAATTCGCCACGGAGCAGCAGTTGTCGGAATCTCATGACCTCTTTGATATGGCCAAAGGCCGGTTCCACCGAGCACTGTCTCTTCTTGTAACGTTCTCTTCCCCATTTGGTCCGCAGTTTCCTTCGCATCAGGTACTTCCGATCTGCATTTTTGGGAATCCGTCCCCGAGGTGATTTCATCGCTCGCCACTCGCTATGCTTCACCTTTTCCGGGGGTATGAACGCTTCGATCTTCTTCATCTGTAACCATTGCAGATGAAAGTCACTGTAGTAGGCTGCATCGGCGGACAACTCTTCGGGCTGTCTGTGCACGTTGTGTTCCACCTGCTGCATCAGCCCCACCAGGTGTGGGCTGTCTGCAGCCTGGTTCGTCAGGTCACTGGCTACGATAATCATACTGTCAGCATCCACGACTATCTGGGCATTGTAGCCCTGAACAAAAGCCTTCTCCGAACTCAACATGATCCTCGATTCTGGGTCGGTGAAGTTGCGCTGATCTTTGTTCCGCGGTGTCGTTCTTCTGTGGGCCTCGCGAGGGATGTACTTCCGGCCCTCCAGTTCCGCCTTCTTCTTGCGCTCTTGGGCCTCACGCTCTGACCGTTCCAGCGCCTCTTCTTCCAATGCCTTCTTGGCCTTCTGGATCGCCTCTAACCGCTTCTTGCTCGTCCTGAGGTGCTCCGGCAACTCGTCGCCCCGACGCTCCTTGCCGTATTGTTCGTCCTCTTGCTGATCGGTAGCCTCGATCTCTTCAAAGTACTGCTCGATCTCTTTGCGGAGGGACTCCTCTTTCAACTTCATCCGACCATAACTCATCGCACTGTGCTTCGAAGCATTGGCCTTGATCTTGGTGCCGTCCATCGATGTATGCTTCAA
>SKXF01000008.1 GCA_007128555.1 Clostridia bacterium
GCCCGAGCGAAATGAGCCATTCAACCGGGCCAACATGGTCCAGCAGTGGCTTTACGGCTTCATCCTGTACTTCGTGTCCCTTCCTGTCCTGGCCCTGCAAATCTATAGCATCTACAATCCCGAGAAAGCCTACCTGTTGTTCCGCAGGAACCTGAAATACCGAGGGGACGTGCAGCTGAGCGAATTCTACCTGGATCTGTCCCGGTACGGTTCGGTCTTCGGGCTGGTCATGTACTCGCTGATTGTCATCCTGACCGGATACGGTATCGTGTTAGTGCTTGCCCTTGCGTCGCTGGCACTGCTTTACAGGGCCTGGTCCTAGTCTGGGGGCAGGACCCCAGGACACACACGTCACTTGGGGGACCGGTACTGTGTTGCACAAAGGTCATTTCAGAAATCTTCAACAGGGAGTCCGTTCATGATTGCGTGCCTGCATGGCCCTGAAGAACACCTCGAAGGTGATGCCCGAGCAATGACCCGCTGCTGTTAGAATGCGCCCTGGCCAGGAGCCTGTCCTGGAAATGCCGGTTCTGAGTGACCCCATTGCATCTGGCATCGTCCTCATTCAACAGGTAGGGATCATCAACGGTGTGGTAATGTCCTGTACGTAACGATTCAGATGTGCTTCCACGGGCGATTTCCGGCTCGGGTGCGGGAGACGGATGCTCGGGCGCCGCCCTGCCATATCCCGTGACCTCCATCTTTACCTGGAGGATCGTCGGGTAGAGGGGGTGCCGTCGAAGGGGCGGAGTATCCGGGGATGTCGCTGCAGCCGTGCCTTCTGTGGTGCAGGATTCGATTGACGGGAGGGCTGCGACCTTCGCAGGAGCCCCCTCTCACCCATGGGGATGACCGAGGCGATGCGATCCGCCCCTCGGGGGGCTGCCCGGCCGCAGTAGATCCCGATAGGACGGCGATCTGGCCGGTGTCGGGCTCACCCGGCCCATCGTACATGGTGGGGGCTGTGACCAAAACCCTGCCCCTGAGGAGGGCTCCTCCGGAGCACACAACCCATAGGCATTCCCTGAGGTCCACCGGGTGATCCCGGTCGAACGGAGCCCCGGGCTACCCTGCAATGAAGGGCACCGGGGGTGACGGCTTCCATTCCGTCAAACGCCACCCCTGACTGAGTAATCATGTCATTGCAGGCAGACTGCAGTAACAGGAACTGGCGCCTACAAGATGGGGTACTTCTTCGAGACGGCGGAGCCCCATGGGAGTGATGGAAGAATCACCGGGAACACTATAGCCATCACCAGGACAGGGGGTGAAGGATATGAAACGGTGCCTTTGGATTATGTTGATCCTGGGATTTGTGATCCTGGGCGCAGAACCCGCCGCCGCCCATCAAGTGCGCCTTGTCGATGGCCATGACACCACGGTGAAGCGTCCCGACATATCCCAGGCCTTCTACGCCGTCCTGGACGGAAGTCCCCACACCTACAGCATCCACACCCAGGAGGAACTCCTGGTGTATGTAGGTCTTCTGGTGCCGGACCTTCCTGCGATTGAGAAGGGTTTCTCAGTAGAGGTATTCTCCGACGGCCCCGGCGAGGGATCGCCCCTCCTCCGGCTCGACGGCGAAAGCAGTACCTGGAGCCCTTTCTTTGAGCCCTTTGCCGGAGATCGATACTGGAAGGGTCCGGAGGCGGAGACGACCGTCTCGCCAGGCTCGTATACGGTCCGCGTCTCCGGGGTCAACAACCGGGGCAAGTACGTGCTGGCCATTGGCAAGGAAGAGGCTTTCTCCCTATCGGATATCGTGCACACTGTTCGGGTTCTGCCAGCCCTCAAGAGAGATTTCTTCGACAAGAGCCCCCTCACGGCCTATATCAACCTGGTGGGTTTGTTCATGTTCCTTGTCCTCTCTGGTTTCGTGGGGCTCGGATTCGGCCTCCTGTACGGAGTACGCTGGATCCAGCGCTCCCAGGGTTAGTGGGCTTCGCCAGAAAATCGCTTGCCGCAGGCCCGTGTTGATGCCCCGGGACGTCCGCTGGTTGCGTCATCGCTTAAGAGGGCCACGAGCCAATGCGTTGAATTGATGGAAACGAGGGCCGGGACGCAGCACCCTTCCCATCAGGGCCCAGGGCCACAGAGAAAGGGACCTATTTTAGGGCCGCCCGGACAGCTGCCATGGCGTGAATGGCCGTCGTGTCGAGACGAACGACGTCTAGATCCCCTTCCCTGATCAACAGGGGGAGTTCCGTGCACCCGAGAATCACTCCCTCTGCTCCCTTCTCAACGAGCCGCGAGATAACTCCCCTGACCGCCTCCCGGGACGACTCGCTGGTGATTCCCTGGCAGAGCTCCTGGTAGATCGTGTCATGCACCAACGTTCGACCGTCCTCGTCTGGGACCAGCACCTCCAGGCGATGTCGGTCGGTGAGTCGTTTTCTGTAGAATGCCTCCTCCATGGTAAACCGGGTGCCCAGGAGCGCCACCTTGTTGATGCCGCATCTCCTGCATGCCTCGGCCGTCGCATCGGCAATGTGTATTAAGGGCACAGAGATCTTTCTCTGCACCTCGGGAGCCACTTTGTGCATGGTATTGGTGGCGATCAGCATGAGATCCGCCCCGGCTCGCTCCAGGTTGCAGGCCACTTCGCTGAGGGCCTCTCCCATCTGATCCCACTGGTGGGCTTGCTGCATCGCCTCGATTTCGGCAAAGTCAAAGGAGTACAGGAGCAGTTTTGCTGAGTGGAGATCTCCAAGCTCTGCCCGAACGTACCTGTTCATGAGCCGGTAATACTCGGCAGTAGACTCCCAGCTCATGCCGCCGATCACGCCTATGGTCTTCATCGTCCTGCCTGACATATGCGATCCCTCCCTGGGGTAGTGGTCTCGATAGAAACGTAGTGTCTGATTCCCCCACGTGACCTTATTATCCCATGTCCTTCATTTCCGTGTCCTTTCCCTGCGTTCCTTCCACTGGGCGGGGCACGCGGAGACGTGTTACGTCATTGATCATGCTGGCGTTGTGGGAGCGAGGTCGAAGTCGTTCCCATAAAGACACATCGTCCCCTCACACGAAGGCAGGATGCCTGAAGCTATCCCACACCACCGTTGAAACCGAAGGCCTCTTCCCGTTGACGGGGGGATGCCGGATCATGCCCGGGCTGTTCCCACGCTTACACGTCGCTCTTTGACCGGTCACCTTCTCTGGTCGGTCAGCCCACGGGCATAGATTTTGGATTCGGGGTAAACCTAATGCCCACGTCGACCCATGACGCAGGTAAGAAGAACTGGGGTGTGATGGATGTACTTCGGAGGGATCCTGTTAATCGTTACGGTAGCATTGATCTATCTTGGCTTCGCTCAACGCGCCCTCGACCGCCTGCGCCTGAGCGACCGGGCGGCCCTGGGCTTCATCGCGGCGATCCTGCTGGGAGGCTTTCTGCCGGACATACCCGTGGGCGGCAATATCAGTGTCAACATAGGCGGCGGCATTGTGCCATTGGTCCTGGCGGGATACCTGTGGAGTCGGGCCGAGTCCCACGAGATCGTCCGCTCAGTGGTCGCGGTGCTCGTTGCTGCAGCGGCCGTATACGCCCTGATGAAGGTGCTGCCCACCGAACCCACGTACGCGTGGTTCCTGGATCCCCTGTATGCTGCGGCCCTGGTCGCAGGGGTGGTCGGATACATTGCTGGAAGAAGTCGACGAGGAGCATTCCTGGCCGGGAGTCTCGCCATCATCATCAACGACCTTGCCAGCCAGGTGGAAAACTACATGGCAGGCGTAGCTCCTGCAACAGTGATCGGCGGTGCCGGCATGTTCGATGCAGTGATCATCGCTGGGCTGCTGGCCCTGGGTCTGGCTGAGGTCATGGGTGAGACTCTTGAGCGTGTCAGCAGGAGGTGACGTGTGATGAGTCGAGACATTCAGAGTAACACGTGGCGGTGGGTTAATAAATCAATGACCAGAACGAGATACGCCGGGATCCTGTGCGCACTTTTCGTAGGGCTCGTCTTCATGTTGGCCCTGGCCACAGCTCCAGCACACAGTCTTTCGCCAGAGGACATTGGGCTTGAACCGTTTCCGGAGCACACCCCCATGGATTGCGCCGTGGACGGTTACTACACCATGAAGGACATCGACACCGAGGCGGTCATCCTCCTGACGGCGAGACGCCTTTTTCCCGGAAACGAGTATATTGACCAGCACAACATCCTCTACCGGGTGGAAGACGTGGAGGAGGGTGTGGGCTGGGCCCGGCAGCTGGGTGAGGTGCAGCTGTCAGATCCGCCCGAGGACGCCCAGGTCCTCCGATCAGCCCTCCAGGGTTCCCTGGCCGCAGTAGGTGAGGGAGCCCAGGATGATGAGCAGGAGCGTCAGATCACGGTGGCAATCTACCATTCCCACGGGGCAGAATCGTATGTGCCCTCGGACGGTGAAGAGTTTATCGAGGAGGGTGGCGGCATCCTCATCGTCGGTGAGCGGCTAGCTGACGCCCTCGAAGAAATGGGTGTCAACGTACTCTTCTCAAGGGAAACGCATGTGCCGCACGATGCCGGCGCCTATCACCGATCGAGGAGGACCGTCGAGGAACTCATGAAGCAGGGTGCAGATGTTTTCGTGGATGTGCACCGGGATGCGGTCCCGGCCCATACTTATAAGACGGAAATCAACGGAGACACGGTCGTCCAGTTGCAGTTTGTCGTGGGACAGCAGAACCCAAACTCCGCAGCCATCAGGGAGTTCGCTGAGAGCATGAAGGCCAAGGTAGACCAGCGCTATCCAGGACTGGTCAAGGGGATCTTCATGGCCCGCGGAAACTACAACCAGGACATGTTTCCCATGGCCCTGTTGATCGAGGTGGGTACCCACGAGACAACCCGGGAAGGTGCAGAAGAAGCAGTCGCCATGTATGCAGAATCGGTTCGCAACTACTTCCTCGGTCCCCCGGAGGCCGCTGCGGGCGAGGAAGGGGCCGACCTGCAGCGGACGGCGGGAAGAAGCATCCTATGGGTCGTACTCCTCGCTCTGATCGCAGTCGCTGTCTACCTGGTGATCAGCACCCGCGACCTTGAGGAGTTGAAAGCCAAGGTGGCGAGATTCTTCCGAGGGGAGTTCCTGGATCTGACCGGCAGGCGCAAAGATGAGTGATCTGTCCAGGGGGACGGTAAAAGAACTCGGTTAACCCGCCCTCCGCTGTATCCTATCCATCCAGCCTCCGGCTGTGCAGCGTGGCATAAAGGGCCGCGAAGATCTTCGGTGCTCGCCGGATCCGTGACCACGCGGGCCGAGGGTAATCCTGATCAACAAGTAATCTGTCCCCGATTTTATCCTCCATCTGACCACCGATGAGTCTGAACGCGCCAAAGCATCGCTCCCGAGAACGGGTGAAGCGTAGGCATGTCCGGTGTGCCTGCTGAATACAGCTGGCTGAGGTATCGGATCTTCATGTTCTGGTGGATGGAGGTACCATAAATGGTCAGGCATCTCGCCCTCCTGCTGGTCGTGGTCGGTCTCATTATTCCCGGACAAGGGGCGTATTCAACCGGTGTATGTCTGGACAAGTCCTCACTAAGCAACCTTGAGCTCCAGGAGGGCGGTTCTCCGCGTTTCCCTGACATCGCTGCCGATGCACAGGCTCAGACCTCGCGAGGTGCTGTAAGAGAACGCTCTCTTCTTCTCCTGCTCCTATCGTTTGCTGCGTTGACTGTTGTCGTGGGAGGCAAACAGGGCATCAAGACCCTACTTGCCGTCACGGTTACAGGTGCAGTTGTTGTCTGGGTCCTGCTTCCGGCCCTGTTGGCGGGCCATGAACCCATCGTCACAACGGTCACGGTGGCGGCCCTGGTCACCGTCGTGGCGATGACGTGTACCGCAGGTGCATCGATCAAGACACTGGCAGCGATCATTGGGACAACCGGCGGGGTCGTTGCTGCGGGTGTGCTGGCAGTCGTGGCCAGTAATGCCGCGCAGCTCGTTGTCCTCGACCTGGATGAAATGCAGATGTTGGCCCAACTGCCCGCTGGTATCGAGTTGGATTATGAAGGGGTGCTGTTCGCCGGGATGATCATCGGCGCCCTGGGAGCCGTGATGGATGTCGGGATGTCCATCACCTCGGCCGTGGCAGAGTTGAAGAGAGTTAACCCCAGGCTCGGCGCTGTTCAGCTGATGGGGTCAGGGATGAACGTGGGTAGAGATATCATGAGCACCATGGCCAACACACTGATACTGGCTTACACGGGAGGTGCTCTTCCCCTCTTCCTTCTGCTCATGGCCTACGGGACGTCCCCTCGAAGAATGATCACCGTGGAGGCGATCACCGTTGAGATCATCCGCATGATGGCGGGCAGTGTCGGGTTGATCCTGTGCATTCCGTTAACCGCCTTCGTAGCGGGTATTCTACTGGGGTCCAGGCGCTGATAGCCGTGATCAGGTCATAGCATCCTTTGCGCAAGCACCACCCGCCTGTGCACCTCACTTTCACTGCGAACTTGCAGGTAGCAGGTTCAACAGGTGACCGTCCAGCCTGTACTCGCGGTGGTATGTTCACGTATCTTCCAGGTCGAGCCTGTTGTAGATGGGGCCGATGGGAGATACCGCGACATCTACCGGTCTCCAGAGGCCTTGTAGGAGGCCCTCGTACGGTGGTCAGGTGATGGCGGAGGTCATCACCTGCTGCGCGATTCGCTCCATATCTTCTGGCCTTCGGTCCGAGAGGCGTCCAAAATCATGTTTCTCCCCAGGCAAATCGAGCCCAATCGGCGCCGCTTTCTGTTTTAGCGGCATCAAAGTGATGGGTGATGGGGCTGGAGGTGGACCATAGGGCGTCAATCCTGTGCAACCGGATGACGCGCCATTTGACTGCTGTTCCTAAATGTCCCAGCGCGAGCTTGACGCATGCTGGCACCCAGGAGTATAAACATGTTGCTAGTATCTTCATGTGTTTTCAGGGAGGCAGTTGAAGTGCCGAGGCCGTTCTCCAGCGAAGAGAAGCAGCGAATCCGCAGGGCTCTACTCGAAAACGGCCGCGATATATTCGCATCCGGGGGGATCCGCGGCACCACGATTCGGCAGTTGTCGCGAGCAGCGGGAATATCTCCGGGAGCGTTCTACTCATTCTTTGCATCGAAGGAGCACCTGCTCCTCGAACTCGTGGCAGAAGAGGAGAGAATCATCCGCGAGCAGTTTGCCAGGTGCATCGACTCCGAGGAGGTTACTCCCTCCAGGTTCGCCTCTTGCCTTTCCAGATCCATCGAATCAGCGACGAGCAATCCCCTGATCCGCCGACTCCTCGACGAGGAGGAACTCAGGATCCTGGCTCGCAGCGTGGACCCCCAACGTCTCGAGGCCCACATCCAGGGCGATGCGGCCTTCGCCCGTCCGTTGATCGAGGAACTGCAGAACCAGGGTGTGATGAAACCGTACCCGGTGGAGGTCATTGCGGGTCTGCTGAGGGGTCTTATGCTGTTCAGCCTGCATCGAAGAGAAATCGGTGAGGACATCTTTGACAGGGTCATGCACCTTATGGTGGCGTTCGTGTCGATCGGTCTTTTGGAAGGAGAGTCGACAGATGATAGGGGTTAAGGAGCTTCGCTTCACCTACCCTCGGAGCACCGGGTATGCCCTCAGCGGCATCGACTTTACCGTTGACCGGGGAGAAGTGTTCGGGCTTCTCGGGCCGTCGGGCGCAGGGAAGACGACAACCCAGAACATCCTGATCGGTCTGCTCAAAACCTACGAGGGCAGTGCGACCGTAGACGGTCGCGAAATGAGGGATATCGGGCCCGACTACTACGAACGAATCGGCGTGGCCTTTGATTCTCCTAACCTATACACCAAGTTCACGGCCCTGGAGAATCTGACCTTCTTCCAGTCCCTGTACAGCGGGCCAACCGAGGATCCGGTTCGACTGCTGGAAGAGGTCGGACTGGAGGATGCCGCGTCCGCCATGGTCTCCTCCTTATCCCACGGGATGAAGATGCGGCTGAGGCTGTGTCGCGCCCTGATCGGCAGGCCCGAACTGTTGTTCCTGGATGAACCCACGTCGGGACTTGATCCGGTTAATGCAAGGAAGGTCCGTGACCTCATAGGCAGGTGCCGCAGTGAAGGAACGACGGTCATACTGTCAACTCACGACATGATAACAGCTGACGAGATCTGTGATCGGGTTGCCTTCATCGTCGACGGAAGCATCGGAATCATCGATTCGCCGCGGAATCTCAGGTTGCAAAAGGGAGATAAGCGGGTAACGGTCGAATACCGCGACGATCAGGGAAAGACCGCCTCCAGGGTGTTTCCCCTCCATGACCTGCAGCAAGATGACGTGTTCTCGGGCCTGTTGAGAGATCAGCGGGTCGAGACCATCCACACCATTGAGCCAACCCTCGAGGACATTTTCGTCGAGGTGACTGGGAGGAGACTCAAGTGAGACTGCTTTCCGCCGCCAGGCACGAGCTGGGCTTCCACTACAGGGCGCGCATCGTTCATGCCTACGCGGTCGTCACGCTCCTGTTCATAGGTGTCGTCAGTTTCCTGCCGGCCGACCTGAGGAACCTGGCCGTTCCCATTGCCATATTTTCAGAGCTGGCCACCATGGGCGCCTTCTTCGTCTGCGGAGTTGTCATGCTGGAGCGCAGCCAGGGCACCGTGGATGCCCTCATGGTCACTCCTCTCCGGCTGTGGGAGTATCTCGCTGTGAAGAGCTTCGCCTTCACCCTGATCGGAGCCGCAGCCAGTTTCATCATTGCCTTTACAACCTCCGGCCTGGCAGTTCACGCGGGGCTCCTGGTGATTGGGGTTGCCCTCACATCCTGCGTATTCCTATTGCTGGGCCTCATGGTATCGGCCCGGGTGGCAGACGTCAGCCAGTTCTTTGTCAGGGCAGTCCCCCGGCTCGTTCCCGTTATTGTGTTGTTGTACTTCGTGCCAGCTCTCGACTACCTGGGCGTGAGGACCCCGGCGGTCGTGGCCCTGTTTCCAGGAACAGCAGCCCTCACCCTCATAGGTGGGGCATTCGGTACCCCCCGTCCAGATGCCGCCTCCGTCATCGGGGCCGTCGCAAACCTTGTTGCCTGGGTCGGTCTTGCTGCCCTGGGAGCCGGGGCCTGGTTTCGCCGATACGTCAGGGAGAAGGGGCACGAGCCCGGAATTA
>SKXF01000311.1 GCA_007128555.1 Clostridia bacterium
ACGGGTTGCGGGCCAGTGAGGATAAGGACCTTGACGGAAGACTGGACCACATTGGGGTTCACACCAACTTCGGTAACGACCGGCTCCGCATCGGGGCATTGAAGATGGCCATTGATGGTGGCCTGGGTAGCATGACATCCCTCATGCACGAGCCCTACATCGATGGAACCAGGAGTGAGATCCCCCTTCGGCTCAATACGGATAACCTGGAGAAGTGGTTCGAGGAGGGGCACTCGGCTGGCTGGTCCATCGGGATCCACTGCTGCGGTGACCTGGCGCAGGACCTTGCCTGTTCGGCCTTTGACACGGTCGTGGGACGGGAGCCGCGGGACGATGTCCGGCACAACATCATTCACGGTTACTTCGCGACCCCCGAGGCCCTCGAGATCATGGAGCGGCACAGCATCTCGGTTTCCGCCCAGCCCGGTTTTATATGGGTGGAAGGTGACCAGTACTTCTCAGCGCTACCGGAGGAAAGGCTCCATGACTTCAAGCCCCTGAAGACCTACCTGGACCGGGGAATCATCGTGGCCTGCAATTCGGACATGACCTCGGCTCACTACGATCCTTTCTGGGGTATTCACAGCGCGGTTACCCGGAAGACTTCCCGGGGTAAGACCCTCGGCGATGCGGAGAAGGTCGACCGCTTTGAGGCCCTGCGAATGTTCACGTACAACGGTGCCTACCTGACCTTCTGGGAGGACCTGGTCGGTTCCCTTGAAGTGGGCAAGGCTGCGGACGTCGCCGTTCTTGACAGGGACTATGGCGCCATCGACGATGATCAGCTGCGGGATCTGACAGTGGAGCGCACCCTGGTTGATGGTAAGACCGTTTTTGACCGCGGGACATGCTGAACCTACGTTGAAGGGCTTCGAGTCCAAGGGCCCTCCGCAGAGCGAAGGCGCAGGGCCCTTGGACTCGTCCAGGGACGTTCAGAGATCGTTGAGCGTTGGCATACCGTTCATGCAGCTTCGTCCTCGACTGACGGGTCCGGTGCCCTCAATCGTTCTGAGCAACAGGGTTGGCGAGCCCACCCAATCTTGAAGTTGCCGAGGAGATTTCTCTCCATGGGCTCCAGGCATCGGTGTTTACTCGTCCAGCCACGCAAAGCTCGGTGGGGACATCTCGTCCACCGTCCGGCCCACCCGATCCCGCTCCGGAGCCGTCTCCCACATTTTCTCACCGATTCTTTGCATCTCAGAAGCCACCTTCTTCTCGTCCAGTCCGAGGACCTGTCCATCTTCCACCAGCATACGACCTGCTACCATCACTCCGTCTATGGCAACACTGCCGGCTGAGTACACCAGGGCCTTGATCGGATCGCGGACGGGAACCATGCCAAAGGCATCACAATCGACGAAGATCATGTCCGCCTTCCCTCCGGGGCGCAGCCTGCCGATGTCTTCCCTGCCGAGGACATCTGCCCCACCGGCTGTGGCTGCGTGGAAAGCGTCCCCGGCGGTCACAGCCAGGGGGTTGTTGTCCGCGGTCTTGCCCAGGATAGCTGCCCAACGCATCTCAGTGACCATGTCCTGGGGGCAACAATCCGTACCAATGCCCACGTTGATACCCTGGTCCAGGCATCGGCGGAAAGAATGGAGCAGGGTGCCCCGACGCCCGAATACCCAGGGACAATGAGCGAGATTTACCCCGTATTCGCCGAGCAACTCGAAATCCCGAGTAAACCCCAGGTTGGCGTCAGGGTGGGCGCTGGTGAAAATGCCATGGCCAAGGATCATGTCCGGACCCAGAAGCCCCACACTTTCGAGAAACTGCAGAGAGCTCATCCCGGTTCGGGCCATCATCTCCGGAACCTCCACGTGGGATTGGGCCCCGTGGATGTGAATCCGACATCCCAGTGCATCAGCTGCCCTGCGGGTCTCTTTTAGCAGATCTACTCCGCACGTGTCGACCTGTGCGGGACCCAGTGCAGACCACATCAACCCGTCTCCATCGCCGGTACCCAGCTTCTCGATCCAATCCACGTTGCGCCTGAGCCCTTCAAAGCCCGCCTGCTCATCCCAGTCGTAGTTGAGCTTGGAGCCGTTTGTTGTGGTCCACTGGGCGGCACGATAGGAGGGTATCAAGCATGCGCGAATTCCGACTTCCTCGAAAAGATCCATATGCCGGGCACCGCCCACCTCTGCCACCGTTGTGCAGCCGGACTTGAGCAGCTCGATCAGCGAGTACTGTACGACCGTTCGGCCCTCCTCCTCCGTGGCCTGGGGTATATGGCCATAATCATAAAGACCGGTCATGAAGAACCCTGGGCTCCCGGCATCCTCAAACACGCTCTTGCCAAAGGGTGCGCCCGGGGTATGGCAATGAACGTTCACCAGCCCTGGAGCAATCAGGCTGTGACCAAGGTCCACCACTAGATCAGCGTCTCGTGGGAAACTGCCTCGCTTCCCGACGTGTTCGATCACCTCACCCTGTACGGCTACCTCACCATCGCGAAGCAGCCGATGTGAACCATCCACAAAAGCGAGCACATAGCGCGCTCGATACAGTGTACAGCGTTTGTTTCCGTTCCCTGTATGATTCAGTGGAACCATCTCCTCTCTGCAGTCGGTCTCAATCTGGCCAATATCTTCTATTTGGAGGTGGATGATCCCTCTATTGCCGCATAGGTCTTCACTGGGTGGAAGGTACCCTCCTCGGCGGCAACAGCGCTGAGTCGCACGCTGGCCATGAAGGCTGGGGTTCATCGGAATCCAGACAGAAATGACGAGATCAGCATCGGGGCATGGAAGTTGGTCGTTCATGGGGGCTGGGATGACATCCTGGGGTGCCAGTCCTTCCTCGATGGTATGCTCGACGCGTACTGATCGAGTCATTCGACATGGAAAACCTGAGGCAGTGATGTGAGTTGCGCACTCGAGGGCCGTCGGGTTGGTCGCGACAGGTTGCTGCGGCGACGATACCCAGGACATGACCACGTCCGCTTTTGATGCAGCAACGATACAGGATCCGCGGGAGGATTTCCGATACAACATGATCGATGACTGTCTCGCGACTTTTGAGTGTCTCGAGATCATGGAGCGGCGGAGCATTCTTGCTTCAGGCAGCAGGAATCTCATCGCGGACGGGGCCGTCTTTGATCGCCTGAACAGGTCAGCACCGGCTGAGGAGGGACTTTCCTGGCCTGGTTGGGTTGATCGACGCACAGATCCCGGCCGGGTCACGAACCCAGTTGCGTGCCTTCATGATGAAACATCCCGTCTCTTAATCGCTGGTCACCAATGAGCTCGTATCCATCTTCAGGCGAGTGAATGAATCCCCCTGCGTGCGCATAAATTCTTACGAAAATCATCGAGTCAATGGGGGTTGCAGTGGACAAACAGCGGCTCAGGCAGTAACATGTAGGGTGGAAGACTGGAATGATCCAGCATTGTCTCTGCGTCCTCTTTGGAGAGGGGAGGCCTTGCCCGTGGACAGGTACTTACCGGTTCCAGGATGGTCTTTGCTGTTGCTGGTCTTGGGAGGGGCGCTGGCGGTTGTTGTTGCGTGGGGTATGTATGATGTTGTCTCGACTCCCGGACAACTTATTGAACAGGGACGAGACTTGCAGCCGGCAGATCCGCGTACGCTTGCGAATGCGACTCACTCTCTCTACCCGAATCTGGCCAGTGGTCAGAAGGAAATCAAGTTAGGCGGTGGCATGTTCACGGTTCAACCGGTGGCCCCCAGAGACAGCTGGTATGTGGGGGAATACACCCGGGCAGAGGGTTCACCCCAACGATCCACCCTGGCCGGGGCACTTTCGGGAAGGGAGCCCGGAGGACCGGTTCACTCGTTGGGTGTACACCATGACCAGCTACGAGCCAGCACAGTGCAGGCTCTCACGGCGTGGTGGTGGCCCCGGAGGGCACTGGCTGATGTCTGGGGCATTGGTCTGTCCCCCGGAATCGACTGGTCGTTTGACTTGAGCCTGGGAGGTTCCGCTGCCGACATGGACTTTCGAGGCATTGCCCTGGGTGATCTCACCCTTAATCTCGTCCGGAGTGAAGTTGACCTGCACCTGGGTGACAATGGCGACTCGGCCCTCATTGAACTATTACTGGTAGGTTCGAATGCGACGCTTCATATACCGGATGAGCAACCCGCCCTGATCAGGACGGGTGGAGTGGGGCTAACCGGTGACGTCAGTGAGTCCTGGAGGCGCGAGGGCAACACCTATTACTCCCCATCCTATACGGGGGCAAGTGGCTATATGCAGATCAGGATCCATTCCATCGTGGGCAGACTCACCGTTACATCGACACCCATCGTGAGGTAGAGTGTGAGTGTGCATCCATATGCATCCGAAGTGGGAAACCGGCCAGCCGATGCTGGATTTGATGTTGCCGACGGCAGCACAGGCCGGATCCCGTTCTGCAGGTCTTCTGCACGTCCGGGGACGGCACGAAGGTCCCGATGTTCATCACTCACCGCAGGGACCTGGAATGCAACGGTGAGAACCGGGCGCTCCTGTACGGTTATAGAGGATTCAACATAGCCGCATCCCTGACCTTCTCCCCCAGTCTCCTGGTGTGGATGGAGCGGGGCGGGGTCTTGCCCATGCATGTATGGGCGGAGGCAGCGAGTACGGGCGTCCGTGGCACAAGGCGGCCATGCTCGAGAACAAGCGTCGCAGGCGAATGGTGGGCGGATAACTGGTACACCAGTCCAGAATCGATTGACCATCACGGGCGGCAGCAACGGAAGTCTGCTCGTGGCGGCCTGCATGCTGCAGCGCCTGGACTTCTTCGGTGCGGTGATCTGCCGGGTTCCCGGGACCGACATGCTGCGCTATCATCCGCTCACCGTCGGCCGGTCCTGGACCACCGAGCATGGAAATGCCGAGGATTTAGAGCATGTTCGGTACTCCTCGCTATACAAACGTTCGCTTTACTCTCGTCTATCCTCCAGTGCTGATCATGACGGCCTGATGACCGTGTGGTCCCGGCCCACGCAACGAAGACTGGGAGTGGAGAGCGCGGCGGGTCACGGTGCAGTGAGCCCATCTCAAGCCCATCGGTGAAGATGTGGAAGAGTTCGCGTTCCTGGAGAAGATGACATAACAGAGAATCCAATGCCGTCAACGACCCGTGTCCAAGCCCGGCGAAGGGTCGCAGTTCAACCTGACCCGGCAGGTGAAAGACCCCGTGACCTCCTCTCCCGACGGGCGCCCCAGCACCGAAGTCGACGCCCCTGTTCAGGGGACGGCCCGGAAGCCCCCCATCCCTATCCCACGTGGAGGCAATGTCAGCGGAGTAATACGATTTCCGGACAGAATGTGGGTTCATGATGGTTGCAGTGATCCAAGTCCCGTTCATCGGGCCTGCTGCTGTCTGATCTGCTCTGGAGCGCGGCGCATTTTGCACCCCGCTTCTTTCTGATATGGTTATACGGGGTCGGCCGGACGCCTTCTATCGGCTTGCTCGTCGCTGGTGGTTCTGAGCAGGAATGCCCCCAAAGGCGCGGAAGCAAATGAGTTGCAGGGGAGACGGTCTTTTACCTTGAGGGGATGAGATCCTTTGCAAGGAGAACAACACAGAGAGGTTCACATTCTGGTGATCAACCCGGGTGCTGTGTCGATCAAGCTGGCCCTGTTTATCTGTTCGGAGCCGCTGTGGTCAGAGAGTATCTATCACCCGGAGGAACACATCCGCCAGTTCAGCCGCGTGGCTGACGAAGAGGACTTCCGATACGATGCCCTTCGCAAGGTGTGCGAGGCAAAACAGGTGCAGTGGGATCAGCTATCGGCCGTTGTTGGCCGCGGTGGGCTGATGAAGCCCGTGGCCGGCGGTACATACGGAGTCAACTCTGCAATGTTGGATGATCTGCGAGAAGGTTATCAGGGGGAGCATGCCTCCAACCTGGGTGGTCTCCTGGCCCACAGAGTCGCGGAACCCCTGGGGATCCCCGCCTTCGTGGTTGATCCGGTGGCGGTCGATGAGATGCATGACCTGGCCCGCTATTCCGGGCTGCGTGATATCAAGCGCCGCAGCCTGGCCCACACCCTCAACATCAAGGCGGTTTGCAGGGAAATCCTCGGGACCGAATATGCAACATCACGGGTTGTTGCCGTGCACCTGGGCAGCGGGGTATCCGTCACCGCCCACGACTGCGGCAGGATGATCGATGTCAACAATGCTGTGGAGGAAGGGCCCTTCGGGACGGAGCGCACCGGCGCCTTACCTGTCCTGCAGCTGGTGGAATGGGTTGCAGCGAGGTTGGAGGAGGGTCACGCGGTACGCTCCATCCAGCGCATGCTCACGGGGTCGGGAGGTCTGTATTCATACCTGATGACCAAGGATCTACTCGAGATCGAGGACAGGGTGAAGTCTGGTGACGAGCAGGCAGAGCAAGTCCTCGAGGCCCTTGCCTACCAGGTCTCAAAGGAGATTGGCGCCATGTCTGCCGTACTGTCAGGAGAAGTTGATCAAATACTGATAACAGGTGGCATGGCTAATAGCACCCGACTGGTGGCCATGATCGAGTCGCGGGTCTGCAGGTTTGCGCCTATCACCATACTGCCCGGCGAAAGGGAGATGGAGGCCCTTGCCCTTGGTGCTTTGCGCGTATTGAGATGTGAAGAGGAACAGGCAGAATATCGGTGACGGAGGGAGTGGGATGGAAGTGGAACAGGACTACGTAGCGAGGGGGCAATCGTGGAAGGAGTTCACGGTTTTTCACTCGCTTCTGGACAAAGCTCGGGGGAGCCAGGCCCAGAGGCTCTGTGTCGTGGCACCCGATGACGATGTCGATAATCTCAGGGCCATCAAGGAGTCCATGGAGCTGGAGCTCGTTCGGGAACCGGTTCTGATAGGTGATCAGGAGAAGACCGTCCTCACGTTGGACACCGTGGGTATTGATGAGAGCGATGTTGAGATCATTGCCTGCAGCGATCGGTCGGAGGCTGCGAACCGGGCTGCAGAGTTGGTCGGCCATGGGGAAGCAGACATCCTGGTCAAGGGGAAGATCGCGACGGCGGAGCTGCTGAGGGCAGTGCTGAACCCAGCCAATGGCCTTCGCCGGACGGGTGAGGGCGAGGAGAGCCGCCTCATAAGCCACCTGGCTCTTTTTGATGTGGAATCCATCCCGCGCATTGTGGGAGTGACCGATGCAGGTGTCAATATTGCCCCCGACTACGAGGCTGTCCGGGATATCGTTCGCAACGCGGCCGAGGTGTTTCGGATCGTCCTGGGACGTACGCCGAGGGTGGCTATGCTGGCGGCGCTGGAAAAGGTAAACGAGAGCATGCCTGCAACTGTGATGGCTCGGAAACTCCAGGAGGCTGCTGAGCGGGGCGAGTTGGGCGATGTGTTTGTTGAGGGTCCCCTGTCCCTCGATTGTGCCGTCGATGAGAGGGCTGCTCGGGGCAAGCAAGTGTACGGGCAGGTGGCGGGTCGAGCCGATGTCATGGTGGCTCCCGACATACAGGCGGGCAACATCGTAGCCAAGTCTATCATGTATATTGCAAGGGGGATCATGGCGGGGATCCTGGTGGGCACCCGGGCTCCTGTTATCATCAACTCAAGGGTTGATGTTCCTGCGGCGCGAGTGGCTTCAATCCTATGTGCCGTCGTGCTGGCCCAGGGGGAGTCGCGGTAAACCAACCTCCCCTTTGTGAGGCCTTTTTGAACCGGATGCATGGCTCTGGAGCCCAAGCAAGGGTAGGAAATCCGGGTCGCATGATAGTGCCGAAGGCAGAACAGGCGAGACATCGGCTGTTGCTGACCCTGCCAGGCCCGTCATTCCGTCGATCGATGTTGTCTTCAGGCCGCCTCCCAGGCGGTCTCATAATGATAGGTGTTCACATTACATCTGATTCAGAGATGTTTTTGGATGATCATCGGCGAGATGATGTTAGGCAGACATTGCTGCCCAGGGCCGCAAATTGTTGTGAACCCACGCCGGTTGCCAGTTATTGATGAGGTCGGTCTTGCAGGTATCATGGGTCGGTGATCAGGATACCGAGCCGATGGGCAGCACAAAGCAGGTCGGAAAGGGACCTGCCCAGCGTTGTGTGAGTACACGAACAGGACAGCATACAGGGGAAGAGCCACGGGGTGATCGCATTTTTTCACGTTCGGCGCCTCGCACGCATAAGATAAAGGATTTGATCAGGATCGGGTGCCCTCGGCCCCCTGCACCTCTCGACGTGGCGACGGGAGGCCTCCCTGGATTCCTGGCGATGGTACGCGTAGAGGATGTCTTCCATCGGTCAGCATCGTCTGCACCCGCGGATCCTCCTGCCAACCAGGTCACGGCCCTGCGTCTGTACGAATCGCTGTCACAGTTGTCGCGCCAGACTCCCTGCGGTTTCCACCTTGATCTGCGCACCCTGGACTTGAGGCTCGCCACCAGACCCTGAAGCGGCCGCCGAGTCCGGGTCAATGCTCCCAGGTCTGGAGACCCCGACGAGGATGGCTCCCGGTGACGCTTTGCGATACGGTAGGAGCAGACGGGGAAAGCCCCGATGGTCGGCAGGCGTCTTGCGGGACTCCGGAAGCGGATCCGGAAGAGACCATGGCATGCAGGGGAGTCGCATTGTCTGGTGAATAGCTCACCCGGCACCTCTTCTTCCCAGGAGCTTTGTCTTTACCCCAAGAGGGGTGACGAAGATGGGCCAGAGAAGGTTGTTTCCAGAGGCTGCAAGGTTCGACTCTCAATGGTGTCCCCAGTTACTGTCCCTGGGGATACGCCAGGACCTTACCGTGGATTGTTGTGACCGGACATGCCCAGGAAGGATCTGTTTCTACGGACGAACCGCCTTGAAGACAAACTCATGTCTCACCAAAGGGGGAATGACCTGTGCGTATCCATGAACATACTCAACCCAGCCTGATTCTTCATAACGGTCGGGTACATACCGTGGACGATGGGGATGAAGTCGTTAGTGCGGTGGCCCTTGCCGGAGACCGGATCCTCGCGACCGGAGAGGACGGAGAGGTATTAGCCCTCGCCGGTCCAAAGACAGAGAAGCGGGATGCCAGAGGGCGATCCGTCATCCCGGGGATTATCGATTCCCACAACCATGCCTGGGAGGCCGGTCGCCTGATGCAGGGCGTGGTCACCTTCGGTCTTCAAAGCATCGAGGAGCTGAAG
>SKXF01000457.1 GCA_007128555.1 Clostridia bacterium
CCAGTCTCAAGAAGATGTCCCTGGTCAAATACACCGTCGGTGGCCTGAACAAGATCTAACCAGTTACAGCAGGGCGATGCCGAGGAGAACACCAACGACGATGCCAAAGGTGGCCATGTGTCCCGTGCTCCTCTTCTGCGCACCCGGTATCAGCTCGTGACAAACAATATACAGCATCGCACCGGCAGCAAAGCCGAGGCCCACTCCCAGGAACGTGCTGGAAATGGTCCCAATCCATCCGCCCAGCAGCGATCCCAGCCCCATGGGCACGCCCGCAAGCAAGGTGTATCCCCATACCCTCAGGGGCGGTATGTTGCCAGCGGACAGGGGAATCGCCATCGCCAACCCCTCGGGAAGATTGTGAAGCGCAAGCACGACTGCGATGCTGAAACCCACCTGGGGATCGAAAACGTAGCTGGTCCCAATGGCCAATCCCTCGGGGAAATTGTGAAGGGCAATGCCCAGCCCTAACAGAAGGCCGCTCCTGACGAGGGCGTTTTCGTGCCTGGTGTTGTTGACGTTGGCAGTCAGGTGGATGTGCGGAAGCACGCGGTCCAACGAGATCATGAGCAGAACGCCGATGACCACGCCAAGCATCCCCGGCCCAAATCCGCCGTCTTCCAGGGCCTCCGGAATCAGCTCGTGAAAGATGACTGCCAGCATGACACCGGCGGAGAATCCCAACATGACGCCCAGGGGAATTTTTGCCCGCCTTTGCGTGACAACTGCGATCAACCCCCCGGCCCCGGTTCCAGCTACACCCGCCACAAGGCCCAGCAAGGTTACATGCATCAGATCCAAATCCATCGCCTCCTTGATAGCATGAATGATTGCGACCGATATCAGTGTATTGCAATTGAGAATCTTTTTCAACTGGGAATTGTCCCTGGCGACCCATTGATGATACCCTCTGGGGGGAAGGGGGAACTCACATGGACTCACCATCAACTGCGCCTGGGCTGAGGTTCTGTTCCCTGTCCAGTTCCAGCCGCCACGGCAATGCCTACCTGGTCGGTGCCGGTAACACGACGATTCTCGTAGACTACGGCGTTCCCCTCCGACGCATGGAATGCCTCCTGGCCGACCTTGCTGTCGATCCCTTCGATATCGATGCGATCTTCATCACCCACGAACACGGCGACCACAGCCACGCACTGAAGATCAAGTACCCCTTCCACCTTCGCTACGGCATCGATCACCTGTTCAGTGCCCCCCTGACATGGAACAGGATGGGGATTCCAGCAAGACCTCCCCACCATCCCCTCGACCCCAATGAAACCGTCCGGGTGGGGGATCTCAGGGTCACAGGCCTCAGCAAGTCCCACGATGCCGTGCAGCCCCTGGGCTACCGAATCGCCTACGAGGATGAGGTCCTTGCGGTGGTGACGGACCTGGGCACGGTCGACCCAGGGATGATCTCAACCCTGCGCGGAAGTACCTACCTGGTGTTCGAGAGCAATTACGACGTGCAGATGCAGGAGGAATCCGGCCGCCCCGCCTCGCTGATACAGCGCATCATCGGCGACCAGGGCCACCTGTCAAATGACCAGGCGGGATCGTCGCTGAAGCGCATTGCCGATTCAAGAACGCGAGCCATACTCCTCGCACATCTCAGTCTCGACTGCAACACACCGGAGCTGGCAACGGAAACCGTTGCCCGATTCCTGCGGAAAACCGCGTACGCAGGCGACCTGCTCGCCGCCCCTCCCGACCGCCCCAGCCCGTGGCTGGGCGGAAAGCTCCTGCCACAAAGGAGGCAAGAGGGCGCGGGATGACCCCAACGTATGGCTCACCGACTCCCGGCGACGGAGACAACGTCTGACAGGGAACCCCGGTAAGTCGGGGGGAAAAAAGCCTCCTCGGGCCGCTCGATGACGTATCCGTCCACCAGGAACGTATCCATCCCCAGGTCGCCGGCAACCATGTCCTCCCAGGGGTCGTTTCCAACCATCAGGGCGTTCGCCGGCGAGACGCCGGACAGATCCACCAGGTCCCGGTAGTACTGAAGACTCGGTTTGCAGTGGAAGGAATTCTCGTAGCTCGTTATGTGCTCGAAGGGTTCCGGATCCAGGGCCGCCCAGCGGAGTCGGTGATCAATGGCCCGGCGGGGAAACACCGGGTTGGTCGCGAGGACGAGCCGGCATCCAGCCCCCCGCAGGGACCTCACCACCTCGATGGCCTCGGGAATGGGCGAACTGAGGGAGCGGAGATCGGGGAAGGCCTCCTCGTAAAACCGATCGAACAACTCGAGGGTCGCCTCCCGGTCCAGGTCGGGTAGCGACGGCAGGAAGTGCTCCAGGAAGACGTCCTTGTTCTTCCGATCCGGGTCCTCGCTCTGCACCATGGCCTCGGTGGACGCAATGAGATGGCCCAGGAAAGGCCCGGGGTCCATCCCCCGCGTTGACACCCATTTCCCTATGTGTTGAAAATAAGCTGGTAGAAACTCCTCCATGTCCAGTCCGAGCAGGGTCCCATCCAGGTCAAAGAAAATCACATCATATCGCATCTTGAACCACCTCTCCCATTACCCAACGACGGTCTGCAGCGAGAAGCGACAGGTGCCGCCCGATAGCTCGATCCAGCCAAAGCTGGCCGGTGCGCCGCCGCGGGGATCCGTCGGGGATCCGGGGTTGAACATCCAGATCCCATCCACGTTCAACAGCTGCGGCCTGTGGGTGTGGCCAGAAACAACGATATCCGCCCCGGGGAAATGACGGATCAAGGCCCGCGGGACGTCATCCTCCTTCAGCCCATCGCCGTGCATCACGGCCACGGATACCCCCTCGCAATCCAGCTCCCTCAACCGGGGCACCGTACATCGGACCTCCCCTGGGTCCATGTTTCCGCAAACCGCCTTCACGGGAGCATACGCCCCGAGAAAGCCAATCATCTCCGCCGTTGCGAGGTCGCCGGCGTGCAGGATCAAGTCCGGTGACGACTCGAGGGCATCAATCACCTCCACCGGCAGGTGATCCGTCCTGCTGGGAATATGGGTATCACTGAGAACCAGGATCCGCACGGTCATCCCCCCCTTGGATCTTCTCCAGTGCATCCCTAAACTTCGCGTTAACCAGCTGGGGATTGGCCTTCCCCCGCGTCTTTGCCATGATCTGACCGACCAGGAAGCCCACGGCCTTCACCTTGCCGGCCAGGTATTGCCCGACCACGTCGGGGTTTTCCGCGATGACCTCCGCGACCAGGTCGTCGAGCACAGCGTCATCGGTGATCTGACCCAGGCCCCGCTGCTGCACGATCTCATCGGGACGGCCTCCTTCGCCGGCCATGACAAGCCAGACATCCTTGGCAATCTTGCCGCTGATCCTGTCTTGATCGATCATCTGCAGAAGACGAACCAGGTCCGTCGGGGTCACCGGCAGCTGCCCCAGGCGCACACCGTGGGCATTCAGATACCCGGATATATCCCCCATCACCCAGTTCGCTGCCGTCTTGGGATCCGCCCCCCTAGATGCCATCTCCTCGAAGAGGTCTGCCAGGTCCGGATCCCCCACCAGGACCTCGGCATCGTAACGGCCCAGGCCGTATTGCCTCTCAAGACGCAGCTTCCGATCCCTGGGCCTCTCCGGGATGTTCAACCTGACCTGGTGCACCCAGGCGCGATCCAGGGTCACGATGGGAAGATCGGGGTCGGGGAAATAGCGGTAGTCATGGGATTCTTCCTTGGTCCGCGCTGCCACGGTCACGCCGCGGTCTTCATCCCAGTGGCGCGTCTCATGGCGAAGGCGGTCTCCCCTCTTCGCCGCCTCCCGATGACGGGCCACCTCGTACCTGAGGGCCCTCTCGACTCCCCGGAAAGAGCCGAGGTTCTTCACCTCGGAGATCTCGGTTCCGCCCTGGGGACTGACCAGGTTGATGTTGACATCGCAGCGCAGCTCTCCCTCCTCCATCCGCACCTCGGAGACACCGATGCGGTGCAGAAGCTCGCGAAGATCCTCGAGAAAGGCCCGGGTGGAGCCGGGAGTATGCAGATCCGGTTCGGTGACGATCTCAACGAGGGGTACGCCGCAGCGGTTGAAGTCGAGCAGGGTCCCCTCCGCAGTGTGAAGGGATTTTCCAGCGTCCTCCTCGAGGTGAGCCCTCCGAATGCGCACGGTCTCATCCTGGCCATCGGGGTTGGTAAAGGTCATCTGGCCCCGTTCTGCCATGGGTGCCCCGAGTTGGCTGATCTGGTATCCCTTGGGCAAATCCGGATAATGGTAGTTCTTTCTCTCGAACTGCATGGACGGGTAGACCACGGCATCCAGGGCGAGGGCCGCCATCAAACCCAGTTCCACGGCCCTCCGGTTCAGGACCGGCAGCGATCCCGGCAGGGCCAGGCATACCGGACAGACCTGCGTGTTGGCCGGGTGGCCGAAGGCGGTGGAACAGGAGCAGAACATCTTGGTCCTTGTCGCCAGGGCGACGTGGATCTCCAGCCCAATGAGGATCTCTGTCTTCATCGTCCACCCACCTCCCCGGTGGATGTCCATTGTCGCGGTCTCTGGTGATGATGGTCCGTGGCATCGCCAAAGGCCGCGGCGGCCCTCAGAACCTCGCGGTCCGCAAACCTCGGACCCATCAGTTGAATCCCCACGGGCAGCCCGGAGGCGAACCCCCCCGGAACCGAGATAGCGGGGATCCCGGCAAGGTTGGCGGGAATCGTGCAGGTATCGGCCATGTACATGGAGAGGGGATCTTCCAACCGTTCCCCGCAGCGAAAGGCCGGAGTCGGGCAGGTCGGTGTCAACAGCAGATCGTACTGTTCGAGGGCACTCAGCATTTCCCGGGCAATCAACTCCCGGGCCCGGGCCGCCTTGACGTAGTAGGCATCGTAGTATCCCGCGCTCAGGGCGAAGGTTCCCAACATGATTCGTCTCTTGACCTCGCGGCCGAAGCCCTCGCCCCGGGTGTTGCGAAACAGGTCGTCCATGGTCTCACCAGGTGCCCGCAGACCGTATCGGACACCATCAAATCGGGCCAGGTTGGAGGCAGCCTCCGCCGATGCGATGATGTAGTAACTGGGCAGGGCATAGGGGGTGTGGGGAAGGGAACACTCCTCCACGTGTGCACCCAGGGAGCAAAAGACCTCGGCAGCGCCCCGGACGATCTCCTCGATCTCCGGATCCACACCCTCACTCACATACTCGAGGGGCAGCCCGATACGCATACCTTCCAGGTCATTCCGGCCCGTCACCGCATCCAGGAAGCGGCCCACATCGGGATGACGCACCGAGGTGCTGTCCCGGGGATCATGGCGGACCATCACATCAAGGGCCGCGGCGCAGTCGTCAACGGAACGAGTGATGGGTCCGATCTGATCCAGGGACGAGGCGAAGGCGACCAGGCCGTACCGGGAAACAGCCCCGTAGGTGGGTTTCATGCCCACGACGCCGCAGAAGGAGGCCGGCTGACGAATGGAGCCGCCGGTGTCCGAACCCAGGGCCAGGGGGACGAAACCCGCAGCCACGGCGGCCGCAGACCCTCCGCTGGAGCCACCCGGCACCCGCCGGGGGCTCCAGGGGTTGCGCGTGACTCCAAATGCGGAGCTCTCGGTGGACGAACCCATGGCGAACTCATCCATGTTGGTCCCACCCAGGAGAACACCTCCCTGCTCGTCAAGGTCCGCCACCACCGTTGCATCATAGGTGGACCGATGACCTGTCAGAATCCGGGAGGCACACGTGGTGAGCATCCCCTCGGCACAGATGTTGTCCTTAATGGCATAGGGTATGCCCTCCAGCAAACCCGGCGCCCCGCCTCCGGGCTGCATTTTTTGTGCCCTACCCCGATCAACCCTCAGGAAACACCCCAGCTCACCGTCTCTTTCCTCGATGCTCCCTGCGAAGCCCTCGATGATCTCGTCCCGCGATACCTCTCGTGCCACCAGCAGCGCTCTCAGCTCGCGGAGGCCCAGCCAGGTGAGTTCGCTCATTCTCCTTCCTCCTCGGACGGGGCGACCACCCGGGGAACGCGCGGGTGTCCATCCACCACGTCTGGGACACCTCGGAGAAAGGCTCCCGTGACATGGGCTTCCCGAACCTCGTCCTCTCGCCAGACATTGTCACCGGAGACCACCGGATTGAACAGCGGGGGCAGATCGTCAATCTCCATCTCTTCAAGGCGCCCTATGTAATCGAGTATCACTTCCAGGTCTTCCTGCAACTCCCTGGTTTCGTCCTCGGACAACCGCAGATACGCCAGCCGTGCTACCGCCTCGACATCCCCTTTGCTCATGCTCAAGACTGATTCCACTCCATTCGTTGACCTATGTTGTCACACCACCCGAACCGGCGCAATCAGCCAGGTGTCGTTCCCATACCATGCACAGATCTCTTCCCCACCAACATTTACAATTATACTGGCAACACACCGTGCAATCCAATCGGCACGACCCGTTGTCGCTTCCCCGGCGCGCTCCCAGGGGGGGCCTGCCCAGCTGAAAGGATCCTCTGTTTCCCCTGTGAACAGGAAAACCTGGTGCGCCCTGTTCGGTCGGAAAGAAGGCTCGCGGCAAAAGCAAAGCCCGGGGTGCCGTGATGGGCCCCGGGCTGATAGATCCTGGATCAGAGTTCCCGCTTACTCATGCAGGAAACAGGCCACGAAATGCTCACCGCCGAGATCCTTGAGCGGTGGCTTCGTCTCCGCGCAACGGTCCATGGCGTGCATGCAACGCGTCCGGAAGTGGCAGCCACTGGGCGGGTTGGTCGGGCTCGGTACGTCTCCGGTGAGTACGATGCGCTCCCTGCCCTTCTGGACCGTGGGATCGGCAATCGGGATCGCCGACAACAGGGCCTCGGTGTAGGGGTGGAGCGGGTTCTCATAGAGTTCGTCCTCGTCTGCCACCTCGACCAGCTGGCCCAGGTACATGACGGCTACCCGGTCACTGATATGCCGCACAACGCTGAGGTCGTGGGCGATGAACAGGTAGGTCAGATCGAACTCCTCCTGCAGGTCCTCCAGCAGGTTGAGCACCTGGGACTGAATCGACACATCAAGAGCCGATACCGGCTCGTCACACACGATCAGCTTCGGATTCAGGGCCAGCGCCCGTGCGACACCGATGCGCTGCCTCTGTCCACCGGAGAACTCGTGGGGATAACGGCGGGCGTGCAGGGAGCTCAACCCGACAATCTCGAGCAGTTCCCTGACGCGGTTGTCCTTCTCCTTGCCCCGGGCCACGTTGTGGATCTCCAGGGGCTCACCGATGATATCGCCGACGGTCATCCGCGGGTTCAAGGACGCATAGGGGTCCTGGAACACGATCTGCATGTCGCGACGGAGTTTCCGCAGGTCCTCCCTGGTCAGGTCAAATACGCTCTGACCCTCGAACTCCACGTGGCCCTCGGTGGGCTCCAGGAGACGCAGGAGCACCCGTCCCGTCGTCGTCTTGCCGCAACCACTCTCTCCCACCAGGCCTAAAGTCTCGCCAGCCTTGATGGTGAAACTGACATCATCAACAGCCTTGACCCACCCGACGATGCGGGAAAAGATGCCGCCGGTGATGGGGAAGTACTTCTTCAGTCCGTCAACAACGATCAGGTCCTCTGAAGCTGCCTTCTTTTCGATCTCCTGAGCAGACTGGGCCATCTAGGCCACCCCCGCTCTGTCTTTGTCGTGCAGCCAGCAAGCGACGCGCCGGCCGTTCATCTCGAGCAGCCTTGGCTGTTCCGAACGGCAAATGTCCATGGCATAGGGGCAGCGTGGGTTGAAGTAGCATCCCACCGGCATGTTCAGGGGGTTGGGTACAACCCCTTCGATGACATGCAGGCGCCCACCCGTCCTGTCCAACCTGGGAATGGAGTTCATCAGGCCCTCGGTGTAAGGATGCTGGGGCTCGCCAAAGAGGTCGAACACCGAGGCCTCCTCCACGATCTTTCCGGCATACATGACCACGACCCGCTCCGCCATCTCGGCGACAACACCGAGATCGTGGGTGATCAGCATGATGGCCATCCCGAGCTCGTCCTTCAGTCCCTTCATGAGTTCGAGAATCTGGGCCTGGATGGTCACATCCAGGGCGGTGGTCGGCTCATCGGCGATCAACATCTTGGGGTTACAGGACAGGGCCATGGCGATCATGACTCGCTGGCGCATACCTCCGGACATCTGGTGGGGATACTCATCAACCCGCTGACCGGGATCGGAAATACCGACCAGCTTCAACATCTCGATGGCCCGGTTTCGCGCCTCACGTTCCGACATTCCCTGGTGCAGGATGATGGCCTCCATGATCTGGTCGCCTACCGTGTACACCGGGTTCAGTGATGTCATGGGCTCCTGGAAGATCATCGAAATGTCGTTTCCACGGATCTTCCGCATAGCAGACTCCCGCTTCGTCAGCAGCTCCTCGCCCTCGAACATAATACTCGAGCCCTCAAGGATCTTTCCAGGCGGGTCGGGGATCAAGCGCATGACGGAAAGAGCAGATACGCTCTTACCGCAACCGCTTTCGCCCACAACACCCAGGGTCTCCCCACGGTCGATGTGAAACGTTGCACCGTCAACCGCCGGGACCATACCATCTTCCGTGTAGAAGTAAGTCTTTAAGTCTTCAACCTTCACTAATGCATCCGACACATAATCACCCCGTTCTACTCTGAAACTAACATGTATGGTATAACGAAGATATTGCGTATACCTACGCAACATTATAGTACATATTGTTCATCGATTCCTAGTTTCCTGCCTCGGTTACCCAAGTCCACAGAAATAAATCTCCCAGTGGTGGAATGCTCCAGGAGGAAACCGGAGCCAGATCGGAGCTGACCATGAGAATACTGCCGGGATCGGCCAAAAACAGGACCGGAAGATCCTCTGTGACGGCAAATACCCAGTCATCCCTCCTCTCGCTCTGCAATCCTTCATAACCCCATATATTGTTGGCCCCCCAGGTACTCCTAGAAGAACTCATCTCCCATGGCATCGCCAGAAGATACATGTCAAACCGATTTCTA
>SKXF01000357.1 GCA_007128555.1 Clostridia bacterium
AACACCAGGATAGGATCGCATTCCTGGGAGTCCAGGTCACAGACAGCCTCTGCGACCAGGCCCTCGGTTTCGCGATGACCAATGATAACTTCCGAACCATCAAGAAGCCGGGTCACAAGGGCCTCATCGCCGTCCCGCGGCTCGAGGGCCGCAATCTCCGGGCGCGATAGAGAATCCAATGCCCCCCTCTCACGCACGGTCAGACCCTCCCCCCAGATTTGGCTCATGGGCAACACCAGGTCCGGACGGGGGGACTGCCCTATGGTAATCACGCCCATGGTTTCGGTCATCTCAGTGTCACCCCCAATATCTTCTCGCACTCATCCAGGTGAGAACCCGCTGTGACCCCACTGCCGAGGGACAGGTTCTCCCCTGGAACCCAGACAACGTGAACTTCTTCTCCCTGCCGGGCCTTCAAATCTGCCGACAAGAGAGGACTGCCACATCCATCAAAAAGATGAACAAGATCGGGGAAAACCGCAAACTGGTGAGATGGTCCCCAGAGCGCCATGTACTCGTTCAGAATAGGGATCTGCAGTTCCTCATCAGCCGTCATCACCACTGCCCGTCCGGAGTCAAACCCGCCCCGGCTTTCAAGGTCTACTGATCGCAGCAGGCCGGAGCCAACGTGAAACCCACCCAGGACCTCCAGTACCGCCGAAATCCGGGACGACGCCCCAGGTGTCGCCGTCTGCCACGCCTCTCCTACCTCGAGGGCCTGTGTGATGGCCCCGGGAGCACCGTGCTGCAGGGCATACCCGGCGCTTACGGGGTTGCGCGCCACGGCCACCAGGCCACCTGCCCTCTCCGCCGCGGCCCTGACGAGGGCGGAGGCCGTGCCTACGTCCGCACATACCGACATCTCGAGATGGGCAGCTGCCCGGCGATCACCCCCCACGGCCACCTGCAGGGAATCGTAACCAGCGCATTTCTCCAGGCCCATGGCACCCATGATCCCCAGGGGATGGGCCCTGCCATTGCAGGGAATATCGACGAGGGCAAGCCCGAGGGCAGCAGCCTGGAACCAACCGTTGACGGTGGCAGCGGGTCCATTTTCGTTGCTGATCAACCCCACCTGCTCTCGCGAAAGATCCGCTCTCTCCATGAGCAGCCGCACAGCGCACAAAAAGTCCTCCGGCAGCACTTGGGCTCCAGCTGCCGCCGGCGCACCCACCAAAGAGCAGGTGATCAGGGTCATATCTGGGAGAACATCCCCCGGCGACAGCAGGAGCAGGTCTCCGGCTGAGAGGGCCATCTCCGCGAGCTCGGTGCCCAGGTTCACACTGCCTCCCCCACCCCCACCAAGAAGCGCTCCCCCCATGACAGCTGCACGGGCATCTTCAGAATTCAACCTTCTTCCTCTCATCGCCGATCCTCTCCGTTCCACTAGGATAAGACGTTCGCCGCCGAACAAGGGCAACCCTGCCGGTTGGGATTAATGAGTCAGTGCGTACCTGCATATAGATGATCGGAAGGAAGGTCAGTTCATGCGTCTCTACGTTGTCATGGGCACCCTTTTGTGCCTTGTGATCGCCGCCTTTACAATGAGCAGCCGCGTCCTGGTGAGGGAGCCCGATGAAGAACCACTGGAGACGCTGGTCATGGCCGTTCCCGTGGAGATCCGGGACCTCTTTCCCCTGTCCGCAGTGGATCCTGTGACCCGCCTTGCAACCCACCTCATACACGAGCCCCTGGCCACCTATGACTCCAGGGGCAATCTCGAGCCTGTGTTGGCCCAGAGCTGGCACACTGACGACGGCGGGCACACCTGGACGATTCATCTCCAGCCTAACGTCAGCTGGCATGATGGTACCCCGTTCACGGCAGCCGACGTGATCTATACCTACAGGCTGGGCAAAGAGGGCGAGGAACTACCCTTCCCCCTCGCACAACAATTTGATAACCTCATTGAGGTCACCCAGGTCCACGATCACCTGGTAAGGTTGAAACTGAGAAGACCCGAGGGCACACCTCCCGGGCTGATCACCATCCCCCTGGTTGCCCAGCACTGGGTGCAGCATCAGGGTACGTGGTCCTATAACAGATACACCCTGGGGACGGGGCCCTTCACACTGAAGCAGTGGTCACCCCACACGGCGACCGTCTTCACCGCCCACAGCGACTATTGGAGAGCAGCGCCGGCACTCGATGCCATCGAGATCGTGCCCTTCAACGATCCCGGGTTGAGAACCCGTTCCGTGTCGAGCGGTTTCGCCCACTGCGCCCTCGAACCGGATTCTTCTGCAGAGGGTGTCCGGTTTCTTCCCCCGACCGATGTCGTGTACATGGCAATGCCCTCGGTCGGCCCCTTCCTCGTCTACCGCGCCGCTCGCCGGGCCATTGACATCGCCCTGGGACAGAGCCTGCGCGAGATGGAGACATCGGTCGACATCCCGGCCACTGGCCCCTGGCCTCCTCCGTCCCCCCTGCACCGCCCCGAGGAAGAGATGGTCATCGATGAGGATCCGAATGCTCTCCTGGACGAAATCTGGACCGGCCGGGATGACGACGGGGTGCGCCTGTCGGGCGATCAGCGGGCCGAGTTCACCCTGATGGTCCCAATCTGGGAATACCTTCCCCAGCTGGCCAACTGGATTGCGAGGTCCCTGGCAGACATTGGCGTTTCTGTGATCATTGAGACCACGTCCCTGCTGGATATGGAGAAACGACTCGCAGGTGGAGACTTTGAGGCAGCCCTGGTCCAGGTCCGAACAGGACCCAATCCCGATCTGGGCCATCTGCTGTCGAGCAGCGCCATTGGCACCGGCTATAACGACGCCCGGTATCAGAATCCCACGGTGGATCTCCTGCTGCACTCGCTGGTTGCATCCTCACCTGGAGCCAGAGAAGAAACAGCTAGGGAAATACTGAGCATACTCACGCAGGACGTGCCCGCTGCCTGGCTCTACTATCCTCAGACCCGAGTGCTCATCTCTGACCCGGTGCACAACCTGGAGTGGCTCCCGGGCCCCCTGGTGAATCGCCCGGAGATGATCCGCATTGTGGGCCCGTAAGGGTTATCTCTGTCGCATAGCCCGTTGTATGTTCTTGGTCAGTTGACCCAACCCTAATAGGGCGGCCAGCCACAGGAATCTCATCGAGACTCGCTCTCACGGATCACCAGAGCCCCCATGATGGCCTGAGCTCCGTAGTGTGGTAGGGCAGCACAAAACGAGGAAGCAGGGTGTGGGTGGATCCGCAGTACATGTGCAGGATCTCGATTACTTGCCTGTCCCCTTTAAGTACCACCACCTGCCGAGACTTGTACTCATGATGATGCATACCCTCCCGGCTGCAACTGCGAAAGGTGCGAGGGACCAGGTGTTCACCTGCCTCACCCCCCTGCAGCAAAGGAAGATAACCCGGCATACACTCCTTGATGTCCAGTCCCAGTCCAGAGAATAAACAGAACAAAAAGGATGGCCATGACGATCGCAGACACAGCAGTCCGAGAACTTGTATGCCTCAGTGAAACCGCTCCTTCATAGTGACGAGGGAATCCTCACTAATCTGCCTCTTTACTTGAAACTCTCCCCATCCTACCATGGTTCCAAGATGTCAGACAGTAAACTGAACCAAGGGTAGTCCCGAGTCCCCGAGAGAAGGCCGGATTCAACCCTTCCCTCACGAAACGCACAAGAGCAAACCTAGACGGGAGGAATCCCCCTTGAAACCAATCGACATAACCCTGGGCCTTTCCTCGAGTGTCGCCTCCTGGCCCGGCGATCGTCCCTTTAATTTTCGTTGGACAGCTCGCATGGAAGATGGAACCTCCGTAAATCTATCGGAGATCTGCATGAGTCCCCATGTGGGGACTCATATCGATGCCCCTTTGCACTTCCTTGCCGATGGGATGAGCGTGGATCAAATCCCCCTGGAACCCTTGATGGGTGACTGCTTCGTTTTAGACCTGGGTGCAAGTCCAGGCAGCTCCAGCTGCATTGATGTTACTGAACTGGCGGCTTCAAAGACCGAGTTTTCTGAGGACTCTCCCCATCGACTTCTTCTGAACACCCATTACCAGCGACACAAGCCCTTCAATCCGGAATTCCGTCGTCCCTCTCTGGAGGCAGTTCACTGGCTCTCAGAACAGGGTACAATCCTGCTAGGCACTGACGCACCCTCGGTAGATGATTACCATAGCACAACCATGGACGTCCACCGATATTGCCACCGTCACCACCTTACCATCCTGGAGAACCTTGACCTGACAGCAGTTTCCCAGGGCTGGTACCAGTTGCTGGCCCTGCCTTTACGAATTATTGGCGGGGAGGCAGCGCCCGCAAGGGTTATTCTCATTCCCCATAAAAATACGGAAGGGAGTTAGTAAGGTGAACCATACGGGACCCTCCATCGGGACTCCCCTGACGGCCATTTAGTTTTCTCGGAGGAATCCGTATCAACGGATATGGAAGGTATATCAGGCATTGTCGATCGCAACTACTTAACCACGGAAGGCGTCGACCCACGATCGAGGCCCGCTTCTCATGACCCAGGACATCAAAGCTGCGGTAAAGGGGGCCCTCAAGGCCGGTGCCACCAGGATCATCGTCTACGAAGGCTGACATCACCTCTGCCGCCTGGGAAGGCCTTCATGCCATCCATATGCGGCAACACATCGCATCATCTGGGAGCACGGCTCATTGTCCCGGCAGAGAAATGGAAATTGGACGCGCTGGTAGCAAGCTATCTAGTCGAAGATCGCATGGTTTTCCAAGTACTGTGAAGATGGGGACGCTCCGGCAATATTTGAAGTACAGCCCCATTCCAATAAGTAGGGGGGCATGGGGCTGCACTTCCTGGCGCTATGTCATTGCCCTTTCTTAATACCGTCGACGCCAACCTGGTTCGAGCCCTTCGCCACAAAGGATTTACAACATGTTGCCATACAGTCATCGGCTGGGGTGGGAGATAGCTGCTGAGCCATGCTCGCATCCACATGATCGGGCTGCTGTGTACCAAACCGATCCGATGCCACCAGTATCTCGTTCGCAACACACTTGTTCTGTGCGGCCCAGTAATGGCAGTTGTCCACCGTACAATGAATATGCTGATTCATCCGCTGCTCACCTCCCGCAAGTATGGTGTCAATAGTATGCTCCAGAGCCCTGGCGAACTACTGATCCGATAAGTGCTAGTCTTGCAGGGTTTTTGCTAATTGCCCAAACGAATGCTCAGCGCATACGGGATCACGATAAGATCAAGAGAAACCGATTGCTACTCCGACTCCATGGTGATTAAATCAAACGTCGAAACCATCGGCTGGGAGGCATGCGAGGGTTTTCGTCCCATTGGCCAGCCCAGGCGTGACGCCTAATCTATTGCGTCCCCCTTCTCGGGATCTCACTCGTTCATCACAGGCAGCCTCTCACCGACTACGCCAGGTCAAAGAGGTGAGGAAGACCGTTGTTGTCTCTCGAAGCCGTGCAGACAGGTGCATTTCGTGTATCTGTGACGCGCTAGTATTCGCAGTTTAACAATAGATCCATTGGGCGTGTTCCCTGGTCCTGCAGAGCCTCAACGCTCAAGGGTCTTGGTATACTGCGCACTGTGCAAGAGCGCTCCGATCCCCATTCCTACCAGGTTCTTAATGGGAGTGTTGGCAACTTCGTAGTTCTCATGGAGAAAACGATCGTATTCGAGGAGCCGCTGATAGGCTTCGTCACGCAAATGCTCAATGGTCTCGTTGCCTGTTGCCCTGAACTCCTCGTCCAGCATCCTGTACATGCCACCCAGGGGGAACATCCTGTACAGATCATCATGAGCTTCTATGCCAATCTTCTCCGCTACAGTGATCTTCCTCGCATGAACATCCGGATCGAATTCAAACGGTGGGTTGCTGACGTTCGTGTACCTGGTCATGAGAGGTTCAATATTCTCCTCAACCATCCTCCGCCACGGAGTCTCTGCCGTCAGGTGAGGCTCTGCCTCGTTCCAGATTCTTAGTTCGAAGTGGTTGGCGTCGTTGGTAACCTCGTTGGCATATCTCAGAGCCTCTCCGAGGGTGGAGTCGCTCTGCCTGTCGTCGAGCATTCTTGGATCGTACCACAGGCAGCATTCTGGGATAATGATGAAAGCATTAGGGTTCAACACCTGGACGTACTCGTAGCTGTCGCAACCCTGTATGGGTTCAAGATTCGTGTTGCCTGCTGCGTAGTGACGCACCCAGTTTCTCGCCGGCTGGAGATAGGCTGCATGCATCACGCCTGGGGCCAGCATCGTTCCCGGGCGTTTCCTGAGGAATATGTCAAAGCGCTTCGCTGTGTTTTGAAGGTCTGCGTAAAGATCCGGGCAGGGATGGGGTACCATGTAGCTGATTCCGCCCCATTTCATCATGTGCAGGCCGCTTAGGAAGCTCATCTTGACCCTGTCCATGAGGTTCATCATGGCCCGGGTCTCGGCAGTGGGCGAATTGAGATCCAGAGGCCCGTACCTGAACGGGAAACAGCCGTCTGGGGTGATACTGTGGGGTGTTCGGTAGTAGTTGAGGCTGAAGTTAAGAGGCGTTAAGGGTCCTTTCTGGAAGCCTTCGTTAAGTCGTGCTGCGTCGGGGTCACTGCATTTGACCAGGTACCATGTG
Organism: Clostridia bacterium; assembly: GCA_007128555.1. The sequence goes on from SKXF01000357.1 coordinate 6,581, forward strand.
TAGTCCATGGCGTCGGTGAGATCACGGTTTTCAACCAGGGCTCTGCTGAAATAGGTTAGAAGATTTCCCCCGTAGGGTTCTTCACTGTTGGGGAATCCATGGATGAAGGCGTTGTATCGACCTTCACCGATCTTCAGGCAGTAAATCGTCTCGCCCCGGGTTGAGGAGCCGAGTTCGATGAGTTTTACACGATCCGGGTATTCTTCCACCAATCTGCGTGATGCCTCGTTCTGCTCATCGACGGTTAGGAACCTGTCCCACTCGGGGACGTTATCGAGTATGGGCGAAAAATCAACCATGGTTCAAAGCCCTCCCTTGTTTTTTCATGCTCTCCAAGGAACTGTGCATCTCCATCCACAACCCCTCGCTATCAAACTGGGGCTCGCAAGGCACAGAAACCAGCCTTCCTTCCGCAGTGATGATTGGAGCATATGCTCCACGCCTGTCACATCCTCTGCCTGTCACTTCAGATGATTCCCCGACCATGATTGTACCGGGCACATCCACACCCACAACTCGGCATTGATCTGACAACCGACAGACAGACCCTGGGCCAGTGACATTGAGAAAGGGTTCTAGCTGTCGTGGTGGATCCCCCAACCTCAGGTCAGACGAGCACCCATCGGGCCATCAGCCGACTACACCCCGTACCCCTTCACCCCGTACTTCGACCGCAGTCCATAGAACAGTTCAATCAGCTCCTTGGCCCTGCGGCACGCATCCTCGGGATGAAACGTCTCCATTTCGTACCCGGTGGCCTCCTTCATTCCCCTCCAGGCCTTTTCCGTGAGCACAACCGTTCCGTCCTCCAGGATCTCGCTGATCCCATCCCTCATCTGTGCCTTCTCATTGAGGGCAATGGCCTCCTGCATGGTGATGCCGTCGGGAAGATTGACCTCAACACAATCCCTTGAGATCTTTACCGAATAGCCCCCGATCAGCCCCCCGGGCCCCGGGGCAAAGGTCAGGAGATGGCTGTCACGTAATATGGCCATGGCGTTCTTCACCAGCGAAGAGGCAACGAGCAAATCCATCAGTGTGCCGGGCAACCGATCCTGCGACGCCCTGTACAGGAGATCGCCGATGGGCACGTCGTCGGTCACATCCTTACCCTCATGAAGAACCTGTATGTGGTAAGGCATGCTCTCCGGGGTGTCTGTGGATTGCAGCCCCGTCAGGGCGTGATGGGCCACCAGCAGCACCTGGACGTCCCTCGCGTGGCCCTTCACCTGCCGAGCTACCTCGCGTTGCAAGTTGGGTATGAGCAAGTCGGCGTTTCCCGCTCCCATCATGGGACCGAGATTTTGCCTGTGCAAAATGGCGTTGACGGCATCAGGGAAACTCAGGTTAATCACCCGGGTATTCACCCCGGATTGCCTGACGGCAAGCATGACCTTCTGGGCAATGCATACATGGGTTGGCAACCAGGCGGCAACCCCTGAGCTTTTCATGGAGGCTTCCACGTCGGCTGGCAAGTCGAGCAACTTCCGCCCGTACCAGGGCATCAGGGCCGTACAATTGAGGATCACGACGGGTGCAGCCGCAGCAATGACGGCAGCAGCCCTCTCAGTATCCATAAGATCAACCCGTTCGAACGTCACTCGAGGGTAAAATCCGAGGTGATTTGCCCCGCTCACAGCCGTTGCGATCTTCTTGCCCTGGTCCTTTGCGTCGCACACGACAATGTCCCCAACATCGGGCATACGGGCCAGGATCTCAAGAGCCGCACCTCCCGTGCCACCCAGGCCAGTAATCATCACATCAACCATGCTAAGTGCTCCCTTCCAAACCTATCCACCCGTGAGACCCTGCCTGCTGGCCCCTGCCACCAGTGACCGCCGTGACGTCATGTTCAAAGCGTCAGCCCACCCAGAAGCCGCCGTTTGCATCAATAACCGCTCCGGTAATATAGGAAGATTCCTCTGAACACAAAAAGTCCACGACGGCTGCGATTTCCTCATTTGTTCCGAGGCGCCCCAGGGGAACCAGTCTCAAGAATCCTTGTCGTTCCTCTTCGCTTTTGCGATCATGCCAGTAACGCTCAATCCTCTCGCCACTCATCACGACGCCGGGTGCCACAGCATTGATGGTGATGCCATGGGCTCCCAACTCCCGTGAGCCCTGCCGGGTGAACCCAATGATCCCCGCCTTTGCTGCTGCATAGGGAGTCCCACCAAAATAGCTCCGGCCCCGGCCTGCAATCGATGTCATATTCACAATGCGGCCCCATTGGGCTTCCTTCATCAGGGGTACGACATTCCTGGTCACCAGGAACGTACTCTTCAGGTTCAACTCAATGATGGAGTCCCACTCGTCCGAGGTAATGTCTTCGATCTCCTGAGAGATCCCCATGG
>SKXF01000453.1 GCA_007128555.1 Clostridia bacterium
GCGTGCAAACAGCCGGGCCATGCTGAGGGTCCAGAGCATGGCAAAGGGATTGTCATGGCCGGTGAACACCGAGATCTTGAAAGATACATCAATGCCCAGCTTGTAGAGCATCAGGCCCGCCAGGATGGTGCCGTGATTGATGTTCAGGTACTGCTCGATGCCGTAGCGGGTATAGAAGTAAAGGAGTTCGTCGACCCACTTGTAAACATAGTCATTCGGTTGGCCAATCCCACCGAAATAGCCGGTAATGGTATCCGGCCCGCCGAGGTGGACGTTTGAACCATCGACCCCCTTGGTATCGAGGCTTTCCACGTAACTAGCACCGACAATCTGCATCGCAGCTGCAACGGCAAGGATGTCTCCCTGGTCGTTCTCCTGCTCTACCATCTGGCGGACCCTTATGTAGCGACCCGGCATGATCTCTTTCCCTGCGACAGCCTGTTTGGCCTCGGCAATGAGCCATGGGAAGTACTGCAGCGCACTGATCTCCAGGGTAACGGCACGGTCCTCCGCAAAGGTCTGGCCAGATGCCCCTTCCCCCAGCACGTTTCGACGGTAATCTGCCACGTCAATAAAAGACCCCGCATCTCTTTGGGCGATCAGCCATTCCAGGTCCGCCACGTACGGCGACTGACCCTCCCTCAGCTGCTCGAAAAGATGGTCCAGCTGGCGGGCTTCCCTAGCTCTCTTGTTGATCTCGGAGGGCGTCCCGTATTTGTCCACAACCTCCATCAGTGATGCTGTAAGGGGATTTGTGGAACTACCCAGGAACTCATTGACCGTTTCCAGCGCCATCGGATCTATGGTAAATTTCTTCATTTCCTCGTACTCCCTTCCAAAACACTCTCGCGACACGGTGTTGCGCTTCCGAGGAATATATATTGCTGGCGGGTGACCCCTGCGAACAAGGGTGTTCTATACGCACGGCACGGGTCCCATGGAACCCCGACGTAGCATGTGCGGATCTGCCGGGGCGTTTCATCACGGTGGTAACCAACCGACGTCAACACCTGGATCCCAGAACCACCTCGATTCGCATCAATCCATCCTTCACCTTGATCCTTTTGCATGGCCCGAGGTCTGATGGAGCGATCAGACCACGTGCTAACACCCGGTCGAGATCTTCGTTGTACGACCCCTGTGGCCCTGGCCCACAACCGAACCTGCGTTCCCTGCTCGGGGGATGTTCCTCCTTGCAGATCTCACCTGTTCATGTCCATGCATCCGTATCCCCAGACTCGATCAACCCCCCAGCGTATTCAGGCGAGGTTATTGCGACATCAACCAGAGATCTCATGGGATCGCCGAACACCTGGTTCAACACAAACGGCCATGCGGCCCTGTTACCTCTCGGAGCGCATGCGCGCCTGAGCGGCCCGCTCGTCCGATCACAGGTAACGGGTCGGGAACCGATAGGATGCAATCAAAAAGCAGGGGCCTCCCCGTCTATTTTCTGCCATCACTCACCATCTCTTTCGACTCGGCCCAGAAAATGTCCTGCATAAATGCCGAGTAGCTGCGTCCACCGATCTCCCATGAAGTCCCTGCCGGGGGCGAGACCGTCCGACGTCTAGCCTTTCAAAGGCGATCATACATTACGATATCGGCGGAAATCCCCTGGCACAGGAGACCAGGAGCCTCAAGTAAGGCCCGGCCTGAGATGGCAGAATACGTCGAGCGAGGAGAAACTCTGGCGGCCTGTTGATCGCGTAGCAGGATATGACTGCCATGACATCGAACTCTCTTTAGGAACGACCCACTTGGGATTGTCGGATTTCAAGCCCGGTAACCCCCATGCACGGGCTTCTGTCGTCTTGGCAGGGGGTATTCGAAGGGGTGAGTGCCTGTGGCATACACCTTTCTGCTGGAACTGCACCTCGGATTTCATGGTCGAGGGAACACCAGCATCAATCGCCCGGGGTGGGCCGTCTTTGGCATACGAAGCGAGCGATGAGCCGCTCTGTAAACTGTCGAGACCTGCCGGATGTTGTCGGGTCCGGAGAGGGATCTGTGGTCCGGGCTTCACCACAGCACCCTTTGGGCACCACGCAGAGGGGAACAGGCAGCTGACGCGGCCCATACATACCGAGAAAGGAGGTGTTACGGATGCCTAAAGCTGATCTTTTGAAGAGATTCCTCGCAGCGGTGATAGACAGCGCTATTTCCTACATCCCTTCGTTCATCCCCTTCATCGGGGCGCTGATTGGTTCTGCATACATGCTGACCAGGGACGCCGTCGTCTACGAGTTGACCCAGAATGAGGACTTCCGGAACCGAAGCATTGGTAAGAAGATCATGGGGCTTCAGGTTGAGGTGCTGGGCCCTGAGACGGATGTTGACTGGGTGATCTCGATCAAGCGCAATATCCCACTGGCGATCGGTAGCGTTATCATGATCATCCCAGTGATCGGCTGGGTCATCGGCGGCGCGCTGGGTATTATACTGGGGATCATTGAGCTCGTACTGGTGCTTACCGATGAGTCAGGGCGACGGATTGGCGACAAATTCGCCGAGACCCAGGTTATTGAGAGCGAGTCGAAGACGTCGGAAGCTTAAGCTTTCCGTCGATCTCGTTTCGCTAGGTTATGGATGGGCAACGTCAGGACGCCGACCCGCGGTGACTCCTGGGATACCTTCAGCGTGTACATGCTTTTCGCGCTTACAGTTGTTCCCAGGAGTCACCGGCGGGTCTTTGTGACAGAACATGATCTCCAGCATCCGTGCGGCCGGGAAGGAGCCCGACCGGGGTGCCAGGAGGAGCTCACTCGGTTTCCAAGGTCAACCTGCTGAGGCGAACCCTCATCTCCCGGTTTTGCTGTTCCAGCTCGCCCACCCGCCGGATCCACCAGGACAGTGCCTCTTTCACGACGGCAATGAGCTCGGCATCCTCGGCCGTCATCACGCTCTCGGACGCCGCTACCCGCTCGAGCAGTTCACCCATCTCTTCACATATCTTCATGTCCTTCTCAGCACTTCTCATGGCTCACTCCCACCCCGTGAGGCATCGATTTTCCAAGAAGATTCCGTCCAGGCAGGGGAAGCCTGGCGTTCCATGGCTCCGCCCTGCCCTCCGGCAATGCCACGTCCTCCCTGTCACAACCGGGCAGGTCCCATCACGAGGCCAGCATCCCGCGCAATCTCGCTAGTTCAACCTCACCAGCGATAAAACCAAAGGCCGGCCAGTATGGACCCCGGGTCACCGTCTCAAAACACTCTGAGGCCCTGTCCAGGTCGCCTTCCAGCAAGTACTTGCAGCCCAGGCCAAACCCGAGGGTGCCTGCCGGCAAAGGTCCTTCCTTGGCCAGTTCAAGGATTCCAGCGTCGTCTACGTCACCCCGGAACAGCCGTAACAGGTCGAGGTAGTTCACGTTCTCTGTGACTCCGTCGGGCGTGCCGACGTTCTCCAACAGGGCCTCGGCCCTCTCCTGCTCGTCCAACCGCCTGAGGGTCAGGTAAAACCAGTAGCTCATCGCCACCTGCTGTTCCGGATCCTCGCACTTCGGGAGGAAATCCTCATAGACCTCCCTTGCGCCCTCCCAGTCGCCAAGAAGCCATCTTGCCAGGCCCAGGTGATAGCAGATATCGAAGTCCTCGGGATCCAACTCGAAGGCCCGGGCCATGTCCCTCGCAGCCGGACCGAATCGACGGATTGATAGGTACCTGTGGCCCCGATGCCGGTACAGGCTCGCACTGTCCCCAAAACGCTCCAGGGCGTCAGAGTACGCGGCGATCGCCTCATGGTAGCGCCAGAGGTACGACAGGCGCCTGCCATACATGACATGGGCGTCTACCCCGTCGGGATCCTCGGCCAGTGTCGCCTCCGCCTCGGCAAGATCGCGTTGCAGATGCGCCAGTTCTTCTCCCGTGGCCGGCCTGGCGTAATGTGCCGTGCCAAGTAGTGAGATCATCTCCGGGCGTTCAGACATCCTATGCACCCCTCTCTGATATTGCCACCATCTCCTTGCATCACCATCGCACCTCGGCATATCTTCCGTCAAGCTCAACGGAATCGCCCCTTATCAGACGGCCATCGGCCACTGCTTCAGCACGAGGCCACGACACCCAGACGCACGTCCATCACACCCGTAGAGGCCCGGGCTGCCACCCTTGCGCTCTCATGTGGCCTCACTCCGGTCAGACCGCACCCGACAGATATTGGCCCCTCCCGGCAGAGAGTAAATCCGAACGTAACGGGTATCCTCTTCACCGAGCCCGCAGTGCAGACACCTGCCGGACAGAGCTCTGCCAGCCGGTTGGTCGAGATCAGCCGGCCTACCAGGTGAAGTATGCACGGCGGCTGAAACGGCACCTGGGAAGGAGATGGGTCAAACCGTGAGACGCTATCAAACCCACTTCTCCGTATTGGTCGTGGCGGGAATCATCGCCTTTGCACTACTGGGACAGCACGATTCCTGGCAGGCTGCCCGTTTCCCCGTATCAGAACGTCCGATGGAGTTCCTGGTCTTTGAAGAAACTCTCACCGTAGGGCAGACCCTGCGGTTCTACCCCGGCCTCATGTCAGGCACTCAGGGCTCCCTTGAGTTTCATACCCCCAGTGGCCGAAGGATTTCCTGGGATCTTACGGAAAGAAGCGAACCCATGGAGTTTCACATTGACAAGACCGGAGTCCACCTCCTTGTGCTGAGGACCGAGGCTACATGCCGATACGCCGCCGAGACGCATCCCGAGATCGAGATCATCTGGATGCTCAGCCGCTGACCCACGTACGGAGGAACGGCTCCCGGTGCACGAGGGAAACACAACCACCCATAAAGGATCCCACTGGGCTCAGTCGAGCGACCAGTCGACGAGATAATCATCGGGCTCCCACAGGTAGATCCACAGCAACGAACGGCTCGAGATCCAGTCGCCCGGCTCGCCGTATACCTCCCAACCCGCATCCGCCAGGACCTGGGGATAATCGGCCCAGCGATCCCAGCACACGATCGTTCCCGCCGTGGGACGTCCGCTGTTGGTGCGCAGGAACTCCGCAACCATCTGCAGAAAGGTCTCGAGGACGTCGCGCTCGCGTTTCTCCTGGACAAGACGCACAAAATGCTGGCAATTATCCCCAGATGGGATCCAGAGGTAGAACCACAGCGCCGCCCCGTCCTCCGACCCCATCACCGACGAGAACTCGAACAGGGTACCCTCCAGGAGAGCTTCGAGCCAGAGGTCCATCTGTTCAATCGAAAGGTTCTGGGCCGCAGCTGCGCCCAGCCCGGAGGGATCGGCCTTCGCCCCGTCTGCGATCGCATGGACGCGATGGGAGGGTATGGCGAAGTTAATCGTCTGCACCGCAGGATCGACGGCCGCCATCGTGATCACTCCCACGACGTCGCCGGACAGGTTCAGCAGGGGGCTTCCGCTGCTTCCCGGACTGATCGGGGCAGTGGTCTGGATGAAAGACTGTCCGAACAGGTCCCGGTTGGGGGCGCTGATAATGCCCGTCGAGACTGTCCCCGCAAGGCCGAGGGGACTTCCGACGGCAACGACGGCCTGCCCCACTCTGACCTCCGAGAGGCTCAAATCCAGGTGGGGAACATCCAGGCCGGGGGCGGTGAGGACCGCGAGATCGCCTCCCACATCAGCGGCCAGCACCCCGCTTACCGCGTAGTGTTCGCCGGTGTGAGTGAGCAAACCCAGATCGGTCCTGCCCTCGATCACGTGGAAATTTGTCACGATTCTGCCGCTGCCGACGTGGAACCCAGTGCCCAGGGCGCCCATTCGCCCCACCACGGTGACGGTGGCGGGCAGGGCCCTTTCCGCAACCTCCTCTACCGTCAACAAGGCGGTACCTGCATCGGTCTCATCGAGATAGGCCGAGGCGATGGCCCCGTGGTACAGCGACAGGAGGGTCTGCCCCTGTCGCTCGAGACCCAGGCCGGTCGGCGTTCTGATCGCAGCCCAGGTCACAACCGTCATCTGTCCCCGCAGAACGGGGATCCCTGGCAGGGGACGTTCGGGCAGCTCTGCAAACAGGTCCATACCACCAGCGGCTGTCATGGCCGAGGTCGGCCACGACCCAGATCCCAGGTGGTCGTTGTCCGTCACCCGGGCCAGGAGGATCGCGATCTCCTCCCAGGCCAGTTCATCCGTCGGGGCCACGGTGCCATCCTCGCGGCCGACAAACCAACCCCTTGCCTCGGCCAGGACAAAGGCTCCCCGGGCCCAGGAGGGAATCAGATCATCATCGTGCCACCCGGTCCTGCCCGTCGAGAACGCCTCGATCAGTGCGCCCTGGCCTGTCATCCTCGCGAGGACCACAGCCATATGTGCGCGGGTGAAGACAGATTCCGGTTCCAGGCGCCCGCCACCATCTCCGAGGAAAATCCCGGCCCGATGAAGCCAGCTGGCGGCCTCGGCATAGTATTCACCCTCGTAGACATCCACAAAGGGTGCAGCGACGGCAGGCGAGGGGAAGACCAGGACCACCAGGACTACCGAGAGCATCATCGCTGTGCGCTTCATATCGATCGCCACCCCTCAGAGTTCTCAGGCGCCATCTGGACGGGCCAAACAGGCTCCTCTCCGCCGATCCAACGACCAACCGTCACGCGTTTTCCCACGTCCTACTCGTCCAGGAGATGGGTCTCAAACCAGTTCAACATCGTCCCGAGGAAATGCTCGAGGTGCTGCCGCTCCCGGACGCCGTGCCCTTCCCTCGGGTAGATCACCATCTCCACGGGAACCCGACCGTCCAGGGCACGGTAAAACTCCATCGCCTGGCCGACCTGGCAACAGGGATCTTTTTCGCCATGTAGGATCAGGGTCGGGGTTTGTACCCGGGCCACGTGGGTCATGGGAGAGCGCTCGACGAAGATCGGATCCCGGTAGGGGTCACCCGCGTAGAACTGCCGGGTGTAGTAAGGGATGTTGGTCGTACCGTGGAAGCTGAGAAGGTTCACGATCCCGGCGACCATCACCGCCGCACGGAAACGGTCGGTCTGGGTGATGGCCCAGGCCGTCAGGTAGCGTCCGTAGCTCCCCCCGCCAATGCCCATTCGCTCGGGATCGGCCACACCGATGTCGATGCAGTGATCCACCCCGGCCATGATATCCTCAAAGTCTCCTCCCCCGAGATCGCCCACATTGGCATCGGAAAACTCCGTCCCCCACCCTGAGCTTCCCCTCGGGTTGGGGAGCAGGACGCAGAAGCCCCTCACCGCCATCAGCTGGGCCCAGGCGAAGGGAACCGCATGGAACCGGTACGAATGCAGGGCGGTTGGCCCTCCGTGGACATTGACCACCAGTGGATAAGGCTTGCCCGCCTCGTAGTCCGGGGGTTTCACCAGCAGGCCCTGGATCTTCAGGCCGTCGGGGGCCACCCAGTGCAGGGTCTCTACCTCACCGAGCGTCCACTCTGACGCCTCCCGGTTTAGCGAGGTCAGCCTCTTCCAGGACAGTACCTCCCCCTCCAGGTCAGCCAACCACACTTCCCCCGCCTCCCGTGGGCTCTCCAGGGTCATGACAAGCCGGTCACCCCCCTTGCTTCGCGAAAAGCGTGCGCGGGATCCAACCGCCGACACGGCATCGCGCCAGAGGCGATCGTAGGTGACCTCCCCGTCAGAACGCAGGACCACCCGGGCCAGGCAGAGCAGTCCTTCCTCATATCCGCTCACCAGCAGCTCCCGGGACGAATCCCACTCCAGCCAGTTCACACTGATCGGCCTTTCCCCGACGACCTTCACCGGATCCCCAGCGTCAATGCCAGCGACCCAGACATCTCCCGTCACAATCCCGGGATCGCTGCAGGTGCAGGACAAGAACGCCACGCTCTCACCGTCGGGGCACCACGTCGGTGCTGCCAGCTGCATATCTCGGGGAGGGACAAACAGCGATCGCATCTTCGCAGCATCAACGGCACCATCCTCCGAACAGTCCGCCAGGCTGAAGAGCTCGAGCCTCGCCCGATACCACGCCCACTGTTGCGGTCGGTCTGAACACAGCACAACCACCCGCTCCCCGTCGCAGCTCAGGCCGAACTCCCAGATGTGAAGACCCTCGGGACTGACCGGGTTGGCTTCACCGGTTTCCACGTCGGCCAGCCACAACCTCTTGGATCGGTCCTCCTGTTCAAACAGTATCCAGTCCCTCTTGTCTTTTCTGCGCTGCCTCTCCTCTTCCGTCTCCGGGTCCTCGACCAACAGCAGGAGACGGCGCCCATCGGGAAGCCACTGCATATCCTCGACCTTGCCCCGGATTCCTTCGACCGGGCGAGCCTCGCCCCCGGTGGCCTTCAGGATGTACGGTAGGAGCACTCCCCGCTCCGGGTCAGAACGGTCACTGATAAAGGCCAGGTCGCCCGACATCCCTTCAATGGGCGGATCTGACGCGGGGATCGGAGACCAACGCGGCATACGGTCCGTCCCGGGTCCCTGGGTGAGTACTGACGTCGTGCCACCAGAGATCAACCTCAGGCGAGAACCCCTCCTTGCGTCCTCGGGCTTGTGGAATCGTCCCACCGTGAAAGCCACGCAGCGTCCGTCCGGAGATATCTCCGGTTCATCGAGCCGTCGAAGACAGAAAACATCCTCCACCTTTACAGAATCGGTTTCCTTGGACATACGCCCCCCTATCATGAACAACAAAGGTCAGCATGCGGTGATTCCATCTTCCCCGGTCACATGGTAATATCCTCCTCGGCCCAACACACGGCCCAGGATGAGATGGCCCTCACCCGCTGGCCCCTCCTTCAGATCGCGGGCATCCTGTTCGCCGCGCTTGCCCACGGGCTGTTCTCACGGAACCCCATGGAGAGAAACGGTGAACTCCTGGTGTTTTCCCAGCTGGAACCGGTTCTGCGGGTCGGGGTGACCTTTTGCACCATGCTCCTGATCAGGTACCCGGCCGGCGGACTGCTGGGATGGTTGGTGACCCACTTCGCCATCACCTGGGCCGGTCGGGAGCGTAA